>CAKOVW010000030.1 GCA_934122125.1 uncultured Clostridia bacterium
GGATTTGTACCATAATTATAATAATATAACTTTTTTATTTTTGCAATAGGTTTTAGTAAATTATTTATTTTTAACTTAAATTCACTCAAAATCCGGTATTCCACAAGGAATACCGGATTTTATGCAACACTAAAGTACGTGTTAAATACCTTAGTGCTACCATCATATTATTTTTATTTTCTCTGGTTCGTCGAACCAGCGTTCAGTGCTACTTAAAAAGTGAGAGCCTAAGACCAATGTAGAAGTCGCTGTTAGTCGTACCATGATAGTGGCGGTAAGAAACTGCACCAATTGAACTAGTTGAGCCCGTACTGTTACAACCGCCTCCTCTACGAGCACAAGGACCGTTGGCAATATCAGTGTATTCCAATGTCCATTCCCATACATTTCCAGCCAAGTCATATATATTCATTTTTTTGCTGGCATCACTTGCTCCTGTTGTCAATAATATTCCATTTCCACTGCTTTGTACCTGTTTTACACTACTATCATTTACAAAATTGTTACCTGTTGTTTTATTATATGATGTCCATGTTGTTGATAAAGTGTAATTTACATAGTCTGCATATCTACCTCTATTTATTGTAAAACTTGCATTGTAATAATTTCCCCAACTTGTACTATCACTTCTTAATGCACTTTGTATTGTCGCTAATTCTGTTCCTTTTGCTACTTCTTTTGTTTCTATATGCTTTAATACTAAATCCCATTGTACTCCAAACATTAAACTACTTGTATAATTTTCTGTTGTTAACATATTTGCTAATGTTTGTGCTTGACTACATGTTACATAAGTATATGGATATACTGGATTTTCATCTGTTCCTTGTTTTGATATTGGTGCTGTTGTTACTGGTGTATTCTCTGAAGTTCTGTTTTCTGTTATTCCTGCTTCATATCTTCCTATCCAAAAGCCTCCATTTTCATATACACTTTTTAACATTTTTTGTTTTAACTCTATATATTGTTCACTTGTTAGTCCTGTTGTTGCATCTGAGTAATATATGTCAGAATATTTTGTTCCATTTCTATAATAATCTGTATATTTATGCAAGCAGTATTCTATTTTATCATAGTCTGTTGATTTTTCTGGTTTCTGGTCTGCTGTTGTTGTTTGTGTATTGTAATCATTATTTGTGTACAAACTCTTTGGCACTTCTATCCACACATATTCATTTCCTTTTGCATCTTTTATTACTAGTCCATTATCTAAATCTGTTCCATCTACTTTTGTAAATGTTGTATCTGGATAGTATGGTGCTGTATCTGTTGTTGGTGCTACTGGAGTCGTTCCACTTTTTATTCCCCCATTTTCTTCTAGCCAATTGTTTAATTTGTTTATTTCCTCTAAGTCCTTCTTTTCTGCTTCGTCAACTTTATTTTGAGCATTTTTAGCTCTTTCTATTATTCCATTATCACTAAACAAAGCGTTTATGCTTACTCCTGCTAATATTAATAGCACTACTATTGTTATTACTAGTGCTATTAGAGTAATACCTGTTTGCTTTGAGTAAGGTCTGCTTTTTCCCTTTTTGATTTCATTTAATTTCATTTTTTTCTTCCTCCTATGTTATTCTTGTTTTAGTTTTTCCTCTGTAATGTTAATATGCACATTTTTTCTTGTTTTCATACTTCAAAAATACTTGTACATATTTTACTTATATATTATATTAACTCTTTCTATTTTTCAAGTATTTTTGTTATTTTTATCATCTTTTTTATAAATTTCATTTTGTATCTTTTCAATTTGTGCTAATATTTTAAATGCAATTTTAGTGTGCACCTAGAAGTCCAAAAACTGGCATGTTTTAAATTTTAAGCTAAATTGCTTTAGTGCAAATTTAAAACATGCCAGTTTTCTATTTATTTGCAAAATCTATGGTTTCCTATAGTTACGGTCATTGGTCTTGACCATATCCATTTGTTTGTTGCAGTGTTGGGATTAAAATAGTATATTGCTCCATAGCTTGGGTCCCAACCATTTAAAGCATCTTGTGCTGCCTTTTTGGAGCTTGAATCTGGCGACATATTTATTTGTCCATCTGATACCGCATCAAATGCTCCTTTTTGATAAATAACGCTTGCTACAGTATTAGGAAATGAGCTACTTTTAACACGGTTTAATACAACTGCTGCAACAGCTACTTTTCCTGTGTATGGTTCTCCTCTTGCTTCTCCATGTACTAGTCTTGCTAACAAGTCTAAGTTTGATGAATAGCTAGAACTTGTATTACTGTTTGATGAATTATATATTCCCATTGCTGCTAATGTATTTTTTCCTGCAATTCCGTCAACAGTTAATCCATTTTTAGATTGAAAATATCTTACTGCTTTTTGTGTTTGAGTTCCATATATTCCGTCTATACTTCCATTATAATATCCCCATCTTTTTAACTTGGTTTGTATTTGTGTTACTTCATTGCCTCTGGAACCATATTTCGATAGTGCTTCTACTTCATTATTTCTAAAAAATATATTATATGAAATAAATATAGTAAAAACTAATATAATTGTTATTGTTGAAATTATTGTTTTTTTGTTTTTTAACATAAAAATACACCTACTTTGGTAAAATTTAATTATTGTTATTTTAACCAAATCAGGTGTTTATATACATTAAAATTAGAATATTCCTACAATGTTTCCATTTTCGTCTAAGTCTATGTTTTCTGCTGATGGAACTTTTGGTAGCCCAGGCATTGTCATGATTTTGCCTGTTAGTACTACTATAAATTCTGCTCCTGCTCTTAATACTACATCTTGTACATGTATATTAAATGGTTCTTTACATTCTAAGTTTTTAGGATCATCTGAAAATGAATATTGTGTTTTTGCTATACATACTGGTAAGTTAGCATAACCTAAGGTTTCAATTTGCTTTATATGTAACTTTGCTTCATCTGTATATTCTACATTTTCTGCTCCATATATTTTTTGTGCTACTGCTTTTATTTTATCCTCTATTGTTTGGTTTAAGTCATATGCAAACTTAAAGTTTGAAGAATTTTGTGCTAAGTCAACAATTTTTTGAGCTAAATCTTCAGCACCTTCTCCGCCTTTTTCCCAGCTTTCAACTAGGCTTAAGTTAATGCCTTTTTGTTGTAGCTTTTCTTGTAAAAATTTAATTTCCGCTTCAGTATCATGTGTATATTTATTTATTGCTACTATAACATTTAATCCATAACAATTTTTTAAATTGTCTACATGCCTTTCTAAGTTTTCAAATCCTTTTGCTAAGTATTCAACACTTTCATTTTTTATGTCCTCTTTTGGCATTCCTCCATGGTATTTTAGTGCTTTAATTGTTGCTACACATACCACTGCATCTGGCTTTATGTTTGCTTTTCTACATTTTATATCCAAGAATTTTTCTGCTCCCAAATCAGCTCCAAATCCCGCTTCTGTAACAACATAATCTCCTAATTTTAAGGCAAGTTTAGTTGCAATTACACTATTGCATCCATGTGCAATATTGGCAAATGGGCCTCCATGCACTATTGCAGGAGTTTGTTCTAGACTTTGTACTAAGTTTGGATTTATAGCATCTTTTAGTAGTACTGTCATTGCTCCATCTGCTTTTAAATCTTTTGCAGTTATTGGCTTATTTTCTTTAGTATATCCAACTATTATGTTTCCAATTCTTCTTTTTAAATCATTAATATCTGTAGCTAAACAAAAAATAGCCATTATTTCAGATGCAACAGAAATATCAAAACCGTCCATTCTTGGTACTATATTTTTTTCTTGTGATAAGCCTGTATTTACTGTTCTTAATTGTCTATCATTTAAGTCTACACATCTTTTCCATACAACTCTATCAAAACCTAATTCATTACCAAAATATATATGGTTGTCTATCATTGCTGATAATAAATTATTTGCAGATGTAATTGCATGTATATCACCAGTAAAGTGCAAATTTATATCTTCCATTGGAGCTATTTGGCTATGGCCTCCACCTGTTGCTCCTCCTTTTATTCCAAACACTGGTCCAAGTGATGGCTCTCTTAGTGCAAGTACTGCATTTTTACCTATTTTTCTTAGTCCATCTGCTAGTCCAATTGCCATTGTTGTCTTTCCTTCTCCCAATGGTGTAGGATTTATAGCTGTTACTAGAATTAATTTTCCATCTTTTTTATTTTTTAGTTTTTCATATACTTCAGGAGAAATTTTTGCTTTATATTTTCCATATTGCTCTATTTGTTCTTCTTGTATATTTAGTTTTTCTGCTATTTTAGTTATTTTTTCTAATTGTGTATTTCTTGCAATTTCAATATCTTCCATGTATATTCTCCTTTTTATTAATTTTATTGCTAATTCAAAAGTTAAAATAGTAAGCCCATAACAATACCAATAGCTGCACCTACAATAACTTGAACTGGTGTATGTCCTAAAACTTCAACTAATCGTTCAGATACTTGTAGTCCTGTTAGTCCTGGTGTTTCAACTATTTTGTTTAATAACTTAGCTTGTTTTCCAGCTGCTCTTCTAACTCCTGCTGCATCATACATTACAATAAAAGAAAAAATTAATGCTACTGCAAATAAAGGTGAATTAATACCCATATTCTTTCCTATCATTGTTGTTAATGATACTACTACTCCTGAATGTGAACTTGGCATACCACCTGCTTGCATTAATTTTTTAAAATTAAACTTTTTAGTTTTTATTAAATCATAAATAAATTTAAATAATTGTATTCCAAACCATACCATAAATGGAACAATTATATATTTGTATTCTTCAAAAAAATTAAAACTCCCCTGCATTTTCTATTCCTCTTCTTGTACAAAATTTTCTTCTTTTATTTCGTCATTATCTTTTAGTAATATAGTAATTCTTTTTTCAGCATTTGATAATAAATCACTACATTCTTTTGATAGCTTCATTCCCTCTTCAAATTTTGACACTGACTGTTCTAATGTTAAATCTCCCTTTTCTAGCTCTTTTGCTATTGCTTCTAGCTTATCCATTGTTTCTTCAAAGTTTAAATCTTTTTTCATAAAATTCCCCTTATCAAAATTATTTTTCCTTTATAATTTCAGTATTAACGTCTATAATATATCCTTTTATTAAGTGTGTTGTTTTAGTATCATATACTGTTACCAAATATTTTCCATCACTCTGAATACTTACATTAAACACCACATCGTTTGTATTTCCCCATTCTTCAGTCCATTTTTGTTTTGCAAGATTAATGGCTTTTGCCTCTTTTGGTGTCATTTTATTATCTTCTTCAGTTGAATTGCTTGAATTTTCAACATTATTATTTTCTTCTTTTTTATCTGTTTCTACATTTTCGTCTAAAATTTCATTTAGCATATTATTTAGCCCTTGATTAGGGTCTGGTAATATATTTCCTGAAACATTGTTAGTTGAAATTGGTTCAGACTTAAAATGATGGTACCCTAAGCAAATTAAAGCAAATAATAATACTACAATAACTATTGTAATTAAAATATTTTTGGTTGTTTTACTCATATGAATTTCTCCTTATCAAATAATTTTTGCTTTTGTTTCTCCATCTTGCATTTTAATAGAGATTTCATCATCTACTTTTAGTTGATTTTTGCTTTTTATAATTACTCCATTTTTTGATATAATTCCATAGCCTCTTGCTAAGGTTTTTAGTGGACTTAAAGAATCTAGTTTTAATATTAAATTTTGAGCTTTTGATTTTTCTTGTTGTAGTTTTTGAGTTATGCTGTGTTCTATTGATTTTACTTTCATATCAATTATCATATATTGCTCATTTACTTTTTGTAGGGCTCCTGTAAATGCTTTACTTGCCATACATTTTTCATAACGTAATTTCATTAATTGAATTTTGCGTATTAAAGATTGTTTATACCTATTTTCATAGCTTTTAATTTTTATGTCTAATTCTTTTATATCTGTTACTGCAAGTTCAGCGGCTGCTGATGGTGTAGGTGCTCTTAAATCTGCTACAAAGTCAGCTATTGTAAAGTCTGTTTCATGCCCCACTGCTGAAATAACTGGTAAATTAGAGTTGTATATTGCTCTTGCAACAATTTCTTCGTTAAATGGCCATAAGTCTTCTAATGAACCTCCACCTCTAGCTACAATAAGAACATCTGCTAAATTGTGCTTATTCATAATTTCAATTCCCTCAGCTATTTTTTTAGCTGCTCCTTCTCCTTGAACTGGAACGGGAAATAATCTGATATGTACATTTGGGTTTCTTCTAGTAGACACATTTATAATATCTCTAATAACCGCTCCTGTATTTGATGTAAGCACTCCTATTGTTTTTGGCATCATAGGTATTTTCTTTTTATGTGATTGGTCAAATAAGCCTTCTTTTTCTAGTTTTTCTTTTAATTCTTCATATGCTGCTCTTAAATCGCCCATTTTTCCTACTTGTTTCATGGCTTTAGCATATAATTGATATGTTCCATCTCTTTCAAAAACAGAAACACTTCCAAGAATTATTACTTTCATACCATCTTGTGGAATAAAATCCAAATGTCCTGTATAAGTTTTAAACATTATTGATTTTATTAGTGATTTGTCGTCTTTTAATGTAAAGTACAAATGCCCTGTATAATGATTTTTAAAGTTTGAAATTTCACCTTCTACTAAAACATTTGCAAAATATTCATCTTCTTCAAATTTTTCCTTTACATATTTATTTAGTTGACTTACAGTAATTGGATTATATGTCATACTTACTCCTCATCTGTTATTCCTATTTGCTTAATAACATTGGCTAATACTCCATTTATGAATGCTGGTGAATTGTCATCTCCATATTTTTTGGCTAT
Organism: uncultured Clostridia bacterium; assembly: GCA_934122125.1. Classification (GTDB taxonomy): domain Bacteria; phylum Bacillota; class Clostridia; order TANB77; family CAG-508; genus CAG-273. The sequence continues at coordinate 6,786 of CAKOVW010000030.1, forward strand.
TTCTACGGCCTCGTTTACTACTACTTTGTATGGTAATTTAGCATAAACAATTTCATATATGGCCAATTTTAATAAAGTAATATTTATTTTTGAAATTCTTTCAATACTCCATTTTTCTTTTAAGTTTTGAGATATTAGTTCTAGTATATTACTTTCATTTTGTGCTATTCCTTTTACAGTTTCCATCATATATGTTTTTGCTTTTTCTTGAGTTATATTTTGTTCTGTTAAAAATAGCCCTATTTGTTCATTATATTCTTTTTGATCTATTTTTTGAATTTCTAGGCTATATAGCAATTCAAAAGCAAGTTCTCTTGTTTCAGTTCTAGTCATGTGTTTGTTACTCCCTTTTTATAACTTATCTATAAAATTTTTAGTTTTTTCCTTTACAGCATCTTTGTTTCTTTGAATATAGTTTCCAGCCCATATACATACAATTATCAATGCTATTGTAAATAAAACTTTGTATAAATTTGTACAAAATAGAATAATAGATAAGGCAATTCCTATTAAGCCACCTAAAATACTTCCACCATATTTCTCGCAGAATATTTTAAAACTATCCATTTAAATTGCTCCTTTCATATAATTTATCCTTGAATTGGTTGTTGTTTTGTAGGTTCAATATCCTTTACTTTAATATTAACCTCTTTTACTTCTAAATCTGATGTCTTTTTAATTGTGCTTTTGATTTTGGTTTGTAAATTAGTTGATAGTTCTTTTATAATTGCATTTTCTTTAACACTTAAATTTACAAATACTGTTACATTATTTTCTTTGTCTAGTTCTACTCTTGTTGTTACATTTTCAGCACTATCAAACCCTTTAACTACACTATTTACTAGGTTTTCAATTGTATCTTTTGTAATTAAAAGTTTACCATCAGAGTTTTCTAGTAATATTCCATTTTTATAATCCATTTCTTGCTTTGAGCTTGAGTCAAAAAATATACATTTAATTGCTAATAATATAAATATTACGCTTAATGCTAGCATAATATTAGCACTTATTTCATGATTTATTGTTGCAATTACTATTGAATGTATTAGTTCTATATCTAGCCATCCAAAAATAACTAAACAAGTTATTATTGCTAGTATAAGTACTAGGCTTGAAAAAAGGGCTAGTCCAATTCTATCTAAAATCTTCATATTTTATTTCTTCCTCTCCTTTAAATTTAAATTAGGCACAGTAAATTTTATTGTGCCTAACTTATAATTTTTATTCATTGTCTTGTGGTTTTTCGTTGTTCATTTCCATATTTTCTGTGCTAACTCCTTGAATATGAACATTAACTTCTACTACTTTTAATCCTGTCATATTTTCAACTGCTTTTTTTACTCTATTTTGTATTTCAAAAGCAACATCTGGAATTCTAACTCCATATTCTACTATAATGTTAACATCTATTTTTGTTTCTTTTTCTCCAGAGTCAACTTTAATTCCTTTTGATAGGTTTTTCTTTCCACTAAGTACTTCTGAAATTCCTCCAGCAAATCCTCCTGACATTTGTGCTACTCCTGGCACTTCTGATACTGCTACTCCTGCAATTACAGAAATTACATCATCTGCAATTCTTATATTAGTATTACTTTCTAAAGCTACTTCCCCGTTATTTTCAACTGTTTGTTCAACCTCTTTTATTTCTTTGTTTTCTTCTTCCATAAAGAAACCTCCTTTTTCTTAAGAAATTTATATGTATTAGTATATCAATTTTATTTAAATTTTACAACTATTTTTATAAAATATTATCGTTTAATTTTTACATTTATTATATATTTGCACCCATGAATAAACTCTTTCTAAATCTGGTGCATCTATTGCTTGATTACATATAGATGTATATAAAAATGTTTTTATTTTTCCACTTTGCACATCTCTGCAATGTTCTACACTGTCATCTATAAATAAATCAATGTTATTTTCCTTAGAAGCAATCAATTTATTTTGTGCGTTCATTACAAGTTTATCATATGGTATTTTGTTTTTAATTAGCCACTGTTTTGTGTGTTCTTCTACTATATTGCTATTTGGCAAATACTCATATCTTGATGTAATTAGAATAATATTGTTTTTTTCTTCTTTTAATTTCTGGAATATTTCTGAAACGCAGTCCTTTGGTGTTGCTATTGTTAGCATATCTTTAAAATATCTTTCCCAAAATATACGAGTTTGTTCTTTTGTCCAATGTGAATACATTTCTTCTATATAATTATGGTTTGGTATTTTTCCATATAATTTAGGTGTTCCATTATATCCCAATTCTATATCAAATCTTTGTGCATTTGTAAATACGCTTTCAAATGAGTTTGATATTGTATCATCTATATCTATTCCTATATTCATACTATTTCTCCTTTTCTATATTGCATACATTGCTACTTTATCCTAGTTTATCTCCGTTTTCTACCTTTTGAGTAGGTTGTATTAACACAACTCCTTGTTTGCTATATGTTCCTAATACTAATACCTGAGAAAGAAAATTTGCTATCTGTTTTTCAGGAAAGTTTACAACTGCTAGTATTTGTTTTCCTTTCAATTCTTCTGGTTTGTATACTTCTGTTATTTGTGCTGAAGATTTTTTTATTCCAATTTCATCTCCAAAATCAATTTCTAATTTATATGCTGGGTTTTTAGCTTCTTTAAATATTTCTACTTTTACAATTGTTCCAACTCTAATATCTAATTTCATAAAATCATTAAATGTTACCATATTAGCATCTCCCTAGATTAAGTTTTTTATAATATTATCACAAAATTTAGAAATATACAATAAAAATTATTTTTTCAAAACTTTTGTTTGACATTTTAAAAATAATATATTATAATATTTCACGAACATTTATTCTTTATATGGAGGACTATATGGAAATTGATGAAAAGTTAGAAATTCTATCCGCTTCTGCCAAATATGATGCATCTTGTAGCTCATCTGGTGGCAGCAGAAAAAATACGCCAAGTGGAATTGGTGATAGTGAAGTTTCTGGAATTTGTCATAGCTGGGGTGCTGACGGCAGATGTATTTCTTTACTCAAAATTTTAATGACTAATTGTTGTATGTATGATTGTAAATATTGTATAAATCGCAAAAGTAATTCTGTTAGAAGAGCTACTTTTACTCCCAAAGAAATTGCTGATTTGACTATTGGTTTTTATAAACGTAATTATATTGAGGGCTTATTTTTAAGCTCAGCTGTTATAAAGTCGCCAGATTATACTATGGAGCAAATGATACAAGCTATTACTATTTTACGAAATGAATATCATTTTAATGGATATATTCATGCAAAAACTATTCCTGGTAGCAGTCAAGAACTTATTGATAAATTGGGTACATTAGTAGATCGTATGAGTGTTAATATTGAGCTTCCTTCTCAGTCTAGTTTAAATTTATTGGCTCCGGATAAATCTAAAGAAAACATTGTTGAGCCAATGAGTTATATTTCAAGTAAGTTAAGTCTATCTGCTCAAAAATTTTTGCCTGCTAAAAAGAGTTTTAACTTTTTACCTAGTAATGTAATTCACAAACCAAAGGATAAAAATTTTGTACCAGCTGGTCAAACCACACAAATGATAGTTGGTGCAACTCCTGATACAGATTTGCAAATTATAAAATTATCTGAAAGTTTGTATAATAAATTTCATTTAAAAAGAGTTTATTATTCGGCTTATGTTTCAGTTAATGAAGATTCTAATTTGCCTACTTTAGCTAAGCCGCCATTACTTAGAGAAAACAGAATTTACCAGGCTGACTGGTTACTTAGATTTTACGGTTTTAAAGCTGAAGAGTTATTAAATGAACAAAACCCTAATTTTAATACTTTATTAGACCCTAAGTGTGATTGGGCTTTAAGGCATTTAGATAGCTTTCCTGTTGAGGTAAATACTGCTGATTACTATACTTTACTTAGAATTCCTGGTATTGGGGTTATATCAGCTAAACGAATTATATCTGCAAGAAAGTATTGTCATTTACAGTTTGAGCACTTAAAAAAGTTAGGTGTTGTATTAAAAAGAGCTAGATATTTTATTACTTGTGATGGGAAATATTACGATACTATTAAGCACTTTAATAATGGTTTTATTGAACAGAATTTACTATTTTTAGAGAGAAGTAGCTTGCCTATGCCTGCATATATGCAAACCTCTTTATTTGATAGTTATGAGCCAAACAAATTTGACAAATTAAAAGTGCTTACTGGAAATTTATAAAGGAGTATAAATTATGATTAATTGGAAAATTTTAAATAATGAAGTTTATTTATATGATGGAACTTTTAATGGTTTACTTAGCGTTGCTTTTTATTGTTATGTTAACAAAGTTATTCCATATAAAATAGTAAACGAGGTTAACTACATTCCTAATTTACTAGAAAATACAAAAACTATACCAACAAATGAAATTAGTTCTGAGCGTATTTTTAATGGAATGTATAGAATAGCTGGCAAAGAAGCTATGTATGATTGCTATAATGCGTTTTTGTCTGGAAATAGTGATAAAGATCTACTAATATTAAAATATATTTTAAATAGTTTTGAAATTGGGCCTAATATATGTAATATGCTTTCATTAGATTATGTTTTAGAAGTTGTAAAATTACGTAAAAATGTTCTTATGGAGGCTCATAGATTTGATGGACTAGTTCGTTTACAGGAAATTGGCAATAACTTATGGTATGCTTCGGTTCATCCTGATAATAATATAATTGAAAATGTTGGGCAATTTTTAATGAGAAGATTTCCAATGCAAAATTTGATTTTACATGATAAAAATAGAAATTTAGCTTTTATGTATAGCGTGTTAAAACCTAATAATTATGAAATAATAGAAGTACCTGAGAATATACAGTTTTCTATCTTTTCAGAAAATGAAATTAAGTTTCAGTCTTTGTGGAAAACATTTTTTAAAAGTGTTGCAATTAAAGAAAGGACAAATCCTAGGTTACAAATGCAATTTATGCCAAAAAAATATTGGAAAGATTTGACAGAATTTTAGTTGTTTTAGATTGACATAAAATGTTTTTTATGCTATAATGTTAAAGTATAGTCCAATATGACTAATTAAATTGAAAGGAGTTCATATTCATGTCTTCTGATGTAAAAATCACCATTTTCGCAAATTACTATACCACTGCAGAAGATTATCCCGAAAAAGCGGGTGTGGAACACGAGTACTCTCGGGAATTTGAAGTTCCCTACTGTAACTTCTCTGAAGTCCACAGAATTTTGACCCAGGAGCTCGGTGCAGATTACTGCTCTATTCGGCGCATTTTTATTCTTCATTCCAAAGGTGCAATTTATCAGGCTTTGGAAAAGATTGCTGATTTGCTTGTCTGACACCAAACTCAACAAAGAGCATACCTTAATTGGTATGCTCTTTGTTTTGCTAAAGTTTTTATTTATACTCTTCTACTTCTTTTTTGATTTTTGATATAAAGTCATTTAAGTTCATTGCTCCAATGTCGCCATCTGCTCTAGAACGAACACCTACAGCATTTGACTCTACTTCTTTATCGCCTATAATTAACATATATGGAATTTTTTGAAGTTGTGCTTCTCTAATTTTGTAACCAATTTTTTCTTGTCTTTCGTCAATTTCTGCACGAATTCCATTATTGTCTAGTTCTTCTAAAACTTTTTGAGCATATTCTTTATGTGAGTCAGCTATTGGTAATATTTTTACTTGTACTGGTGATAGCCATGTTGGGAATGCACCGGCATAATGTTCTGTTAAGATACCAATAAATCTTTCAAATGAACCAAATAGTGCTCTGTGTAGCATAATTGGTGTTTTCTTTTCTCCATCTGAATCAATGTATGATAAATTAAATCTAAGTGGCAATTGGAAATCTACTTGTACTGTTCCCATTTGCCATTCTCTTCCTAAGCAGTCTTTCATTTTAATATCAATCTTTGGACCATAAAAAGCTCCATCGCCCTCATTTACACGGTAATTATCTTTTCCGCAAAGTTCATCTAATACATCTCTTAAATCAGCTTCTGCTTTATTCCATAAGCTAATTTCTCCCATAAAGTCATCTGGTCTTGTAGATAATGTTAATATAAAATCTAATCCAAAAATACTATATAACTTTTTAGCAATTTCTAATATATTTTTTACTTCATCTTTAATTTGTGATTCCATAACATAGTTATGTGAATCGTCTTGTCTAAACATTCTTACACGGAACAAACCATTTAATTGTCCAGATTTTTCGTTACGATGTATAACATCTATATCACTAAATCTTAAAGGTAAGTCTTTGTAGCTTCTTAATTTACTTTGGTAAATTTTAATAGAGTTTGGGCAATTCATTGGTTTTAATGCTTGTTCTTTTCCATCACTATCTATTAGTACAAACATATCATCTTTGTAATGATCCCAATGTCCTGATGTTTTCCATAAACTACTACTATTTAGTTGTGGACCAGAAAATTCTTGGTATCCTCTCTTTTTGTGTTCTTTTCTCCAAAGGTCTATAAGTATGTTCATCATTGTAAAGCCTTTAGGCATCCAATATGCCATACCTGGTGCAGTTTCATCAAAGAAAAATAATTCTAATTCTTTTCCTAGTTTACGGTGATCTCTCTTTTTAGCTTCTTCTAACATATGTAAGTACTCTTCTAACATGCTGGCTTTAGGGAATGAAATACCATAAATTCTTTGAAGTGTTTGTTTTGTTTCGTCCCCTCTCCAATATGAAGCTGATGAATGCAATAATTTAAATGCTTTTACTGAACCTGTACTCATAATATGTGGTCCTGCACATAATTCTTTGAATTCACCTTGATCATAAAAGCTAATTTCTTCATCTTCTGGTAATTCTTCTATTAGTTCTACTTTGTATGGTTCTTTTCTATCTTTCATTAATTTAATTGCTTCTTCTCTTGAAAGCGTATATCTTGTAATTGGTAAATCTTCTTTAACAATTTTCTTCATTTCTTCTTCAATTTTAGCTAAATCTTCTTCTGTAAATGGTTTTTCTACGTCAAAATCATAATAAAAACCATTATCAATAGATGGTCCTATTGTTAGTTTTACACTATCTCCATATAGTCTTTTAATGGCTTGTGCCATAATATGAGATGTTGTATGCCAATATGCTTTTTTACCATCTAGATCATCAAATGTTAAAATTTCTAGCTTGCAATCTTTTTCAATTAAAGTACGTAAATCCTTTACCTCTCCATTAATCTTTGCAACCATAGCATTTCTTGCTAAACCTTCACTTATTTTCTTAGCTACTTCTAAAACAGAGCATCCTTCATTAACTTCTATTTTAGACCCATCTTTCAATTCTACCTTTACCATAAATTTCTCCTCCTTTATTATTTAAAAGTGTGCCAATGGGGACGGAGAATTTTGGCACATTTTAATTACTAAAATAAATAATTAAAAATAAATTTGTAAATGTGCCAAAATTCTCCGTCCCCATTGGCACACTTAGTAGCAATACAAAAGCACTTCTAAAGTATTTCTACTTTAGGAGTGCTTGTACACGGTTCCATCCTATTTTTAACTTAATTAAACCTTTAACGCAGATTTACGCCTAGCTTTTGACTAGGAACTAATGAGGTAGTTTTTCAAATCCGTTTATTTAAGTTAGCTTTCAGCCGCTGACCAACTTTCTCTTTTAACAACCTTGATTTTACTTTTTCTCATTTTGGTTTTTATTTTTCAAACTATATATAATTATACTCGCTGTTACTAAATGTGTCAAGTGATTTTATAAAGATTATAGAGAAACTACAGCGCGGACGCCTATGCTAAGACTGTAAGCGGAGCCGTTAGAGTACCACAAGTAGCATTGTGTCACGTAGCCTGAAGTTTCCACAATGCGCAAGCCAAAGAGCGAGTGGCTAGAGTACGCATACACGTTTGAAGACGCAAGCCAGTAGCGATTTCCTTTACTAGCTTTTGTATTTGCATATGTTCCAAATATTAGCTCATATGCTTTACTTGTTGTTTCTATTCCTTTACATGTCCCTGCTGTTGCATTACTTGTTGTTAATGAGTATGGATAATAGAAATAAAGTGTATTTGTTTCTGTTATTGATGTTACTCCATTTGAACCTATAATTCTTCCATCTACATGTTCATATTTACCATTATATAATCCTCCTGTGTATTTCAAACCATTTGTATTATTTGTTGTTTTCCTTGCTGTATATGTTACTGAACTTCCATATTCTCCCCATTTTCCAACCTCAAATTTCTTTCCATCTACTGGATTGTTTGGGTCATAGCCAGTTACTCTGTTTATATCTTCTACTTTTATGCTTCTTGCATTTGTTCCATATGGCTTACACATATTGTCTAATTGTGTTACTCCTGTATTATATCCGTCTTTACTCTCTAATTTTAATGTTCCTATATCTGCTGTTGACATTATTAGTAATTTACCATTTTCTGCTCCTAGTACTTTCCAGC
>CAKOVW010000031.1 GCA_934122125.1 uncultured Clostridia bacterium
ATTTAATAAGATTTTGTTGTTTTGAAATTTGATTTTAAGATTTAACTTTTTTTAATTTTTGATTTTAATTTATATAGATTTAATAAAGTTTGAAATAGATTGTCTTGAAAACTAAGACTCTTTGATAAAATTTTAAAATTAATAATATATTTTTACAATTTAAAAATGCAACTAAGTTAGTATTGTTATACTATACTTAATTGCATTTTGCAAGCAAAATCGTATGCCTTTTTTCGACATTTTTTCACACTAATTTTTACAGGCTCTTTCATTATTAGAATTTAATATATTTTGTTGGATCTACATCATTACCATAACCACTTTTAGTTCGTACTTCAAAGTGTAAGTGATGTCCTGTACTATCCCCTGGATTAGGGTCAGTGTTAGGATCTCCACCTTCTAGTGCAATGGTTTGTCCTTGTGTTACTTTACTTCCAGCTTTTACTTCAATTTTAGATAAGTGTGCATAAAAACTATATATTGTTTCCCCATTTACAATATGTTTAATTTCTACACAGTTACCATATCCATCTTGAACTCCAGCCCAAGTTACCTCCCCATCGGCAACTGCTAACACTTTGGCATGATGTGTTCCTGATATATCAATTCCTGTATGCTTTTCATTAGTTTGTGTTATAGGTCCAAATCTAGAACCATACTCTGATGTTATGGTATATTTACAACTTAAAGGTAATATAAAGTCTTGTTTTTGCACCATATTTATTGCTCTAGAGCTATTTAGTTTTGTTGCATATTTATCTACCCATTTTACCTTTTCTGCCTTTTTACCATAATTTTTCTTCAAGATGTTTCTATCCTTGCTGTCTATAATTCCATCTTCGCTAAAGTCATATTTAGACATTTCCTCCTTGTTAGCATCTGTGATAGTTTCCCCATATTTATCATTTAATGCTACCATATCGTCTAATTCTATTTCTCCTGACTCTACTACATCTCCGGCTATTAGTTTATAGTCCTCAAATGTTACTTCTTGTTGTACATTTTCTATAACTACATCTTCTATAGTTATATTTAAATATCCTTCCTTAGATATTACTACTTTATATGTATCTGGAACAACATATATTTCATAGCTTCCATCTTGTTCTGTTTTTTCTTCATATTTTAGTTCATTGTCTTTATATACTTTAATATTGGCAGTGTGTATGTTATTTACATTTTCTGTTGTAACTTTTCCTCTTATTACAGTTTCTGTTTTTGGATCTTTTGTTACATCTATGATATATGCTCTCAATTTTTCATTTTCTGCTTTTACCATAATTATTATTCTAGTATTTTCTTCTGTAATATTATATGTACCTGTTCCACTTACTATTGTTGCTATTTCATCTTCTGGTACTGCATTTATTTCTAAGGTATCTTGTCTTTGTGTTAAATGAAGAGAATATTGTGTTACATTTTTATCAAATTCTGGAGATAGTATACCTGCACTAGTTGTTAAACTTTCTAAATAATTATTATCAGATTTTTCTATTTCTACTTTAATTTTATAAGTAGTATTTGTTTCCCCATTATGACTTGTAACATCTATATTAAATGTCCTTTCATTAGCAGTTAAATCCAAATCTCCTGATTTTATAACTGTTGCATATTCATCTGTTGGAATAGCTATTACATTTTCTGCTTTTAATATAGTAGTTCCTTTAGGAACTTTTAACGTATATTCTAATGTATTGCTATCAAATTCAGGAGTTATTTCATAGCCTGACACAGCAAGTTTTTCAAGTGTTGAGTTACTGCTTTTTTCCCTCGTTACATAAATTGTATATGTCTGTGTTGTATAGCCATCTGGTGCTATTGTTTTAATTTGATATTTATTTAATTTTAATACTGACAATTCCACACTTACATCAGGGTACACTTTTGTGTCCTCATAAATTGGTAGTGCAACAATTTCATTTTCTGTTAAAACAAATTTATCATTTGGCACAGTTAATGTATATTCGTATACATCACTATTAAATTCTTGATCTAATGTAAAAGATTTTACTGCTAAACTCTTTAATCTTGCATCATCTGTTCTTATTCTATTTATATTTACTTTATATGTTTTGGTATCTCCATTTTCTGCTGTTACAATAATTTCTCTTACACTTTCCCCGTCTGGAACTTCTTGTTCTTCATTTCCTTTGACTGTTGCAAATCTATCTTCTGTTAATACTTCAAATGATAATAAAGAATCTGCATTTCCTAATGTTAAATTATATTCTAACGTTCCATATGTAAAACTTGGATCTAGTGTTCCAACACTTGGAATTAAATCAACTAAATCATTTACTGTTGATTTTATCCTATTTATATTTACTACATATGTTCTAACACTTCCATTTTCTGCCGTTACCTTTATTTCATGTGTATTATCACCAGCTTGTATAGGTATATAACCTAATCCAGAAACTATTGACAAACTATTTTCTGTTTCTCCTACGAATTGCATTTTTGTAGTTCCTGCTGGAACAGTTATTTCGTAACTCATAGTTTCTTTATTAAAGTTTGGTGATAATTCAACTGTCTTTGAATTTACTTTTGCTGTTAATGTTTTTAAATAATTATTATCATTTTTCTTTCTTATTACTATAATAGTGTAAGTTCTTGTAACTCCTATACTAGATGTAACTTTGATTTCTACTTTATTTTCCCCAACTTCTAAAGTATAATCTCCATTACCATTTATAGTCGCTTTGCTATCTTCTGGTTCTGCGTCTATTTTTATTTGAGTTATATCATTTTCAACTATTATTGTATAAGAATTTGTAGTTTTGACAAATGAAGGTGATAATTTTCCTTCTGATGGTAAAATATAACTTAAATAGTTATTGCTAGACATATTTCTATTTACTTGTATTGTATATGTTTCTTTTTCTTTACCATCACTAGAAGTTACCTCTATTTTTACTTCATTATTTCCAACTACAAAGTCTTCGTTGCCTATTATTGTATATGTTGCATTTGGATCTAATGTTTCAATTATCATGTCCAAACTTGTAATTTCATTATCTACATTTACAAAATATGAATTTGTATCTTGATTAAAGGTTGGTACTATTTCATAATTTTTAACTTGTAGTTTTGATAGTTTTGCACTTACAGCCGTTTTTCTTTTTACATTTATGGTATATGTATTTTTATTACCATTTGCAGCAGTAACAATTATATCTATCTTGTTTTGACCTACAGTTAAATTATAATTTCCATTACCTGTTACAAATGCATCACTAGCCTCCGCATAACCTAATACATTTATATTTTCTATGCCATATTCAACTTCTATATTATATTCATTAATTAGTTTGTCAAATTCTGGTATTAGCACACCTTGTGATATGCTTAATTCTGATAAATAAGCATTATCTGATAGCCCTTTATTTATAATAACTGTATATGTTTTTGTTTTTCCAGACTCTGAGCTAACAACAACCTCGAAAATATTTTTACCTTCTTCTAGTTTAGTAATTCCAATTCCGGATACTACAGCATTTTCATCATCTGCAACTGCATCTATATAAACTGATTCAACGTCATTTGGAACATTAGTATTATATAACAATACACTCTTATTAAATTCTGGTGTTATTTCATATCCATTTACTGACAAATATGCTAAATTATTATTATCTGAGCCTGTTCTTGTAACTTTTAAGACATAATCTTTAGTAGTTACTCCGTCTGGTGCAGTTACCCTTATAACAATTTGATTTGTTCCCTTTTGTAAATCTTCATTACCTATTATTTCATATGTTGCATCTGCTTCTTCTGTTGTTACATACATTGTAAGTGCACTTATCTTTGTTTCTAGGGTATAGAAAGTTGTATTTTTATTAAACTCTGGTGATATTACATGATTTTGAATAATTAAGCTAGATAAATTTGCATTTGTAGATTTCGCCCTATTTATTTTCACTTGATATACTTTTTCTTCATTGTTTATTGAGGTTACCTTTACAGTAACTACATTTAATCCAACGGCTAAAGTATGTTCTCCTGTTCCAGTAATAGTTGCTGTATTATCTAATGCTTTTGCACTTACCATAATTTTTTCTTCTTCGTAAGGTAAGTTTACTTCATATACCAATGTATTTGCCTCAAATGATGGTGTTAATGTTCCTTTATCTACAGTTAGTTCTATTAAATCACAACGTTTTTCTATATCTGGTTGTCTATAAACAATTAGATTATATTCCTTTTTTGTCAATCCATCTGAAGCAGTAACTTCTATAGTAACTTTATTTTCCCCATAAACAAAATCACTATTATTTACTATTTTATATGTTGCCTCTGAATCTTCTGTTTGTATATCTAATGTTAAACATTGTATATCATTTTGCACTTTTAGATGATATTCTGTAACTGTTCTTTCAAAATTTTCGTATAACTCTCCTTCATTGGCAAATATATATTTTAAATAAGCATTATCAGATTTTAGTCTATTTACAATTACTTTATAGTTTTTAGTTGTACAATCTTCTGCAATTGCTACTAAATCAATTTCATTTTTTCCTACTTCTAGATTGTACTTTCCATCTCCTAGTACTTTAGTAGTTACTACCTCTGGAATACCTTTTAATGTTATTTCTTCTATTTCATTTCTAACATTTATTTCATATGTACTCTCATCTACCTTTGTAACTATCTGCTCTTTATCATTTTCTATTCTTAATAAATTTGTATTAGAACTTTTCTTTCTTATAATATTTAGCTCATATGTTCTAATATCTCCGTTTTCTGCTTGCACTGTTAATGTTACTAAATTGCTACCTACCTCTAGTGCGTAAATTCCTTCACCTGTAACTATACTTGATGAATCTTCTTTTACTCCTGTAACTTTTATTGTTTCTATTTCATTTTCAATTTCTATAATATATTCTAATGTTTCTTTATTAAATACCGGACTTAATTTTCCATTACTTGTTATTATATTTTTTAGGTAGTTATTATCTGATGCTTCTTTTATTACTTTTATTCTGTAATCTCTTTGATCCCCATTTTCTGCTGTAACTCTTATTGTAACAAAATTAATTCCAGTTAATAAATTATTATTATTTAATATTTTATATTTTGCTGTTTTGTCTTCTGTTTGCACTACAAGAGGCAATGTTTTAGTTTTTGCAGGAACTATTATTTCATATTCAGTATTTAATTTGTCAAAAGCTGGGCTAAACTCGCCAATGCTTGTTATCAATTGTTTTAAATAGTTATTACTTGATTGAGCTCTATTTATATTTATAGTATATTTTCCAATAGAACCATCTTCCGCTTTTACATTTATTACATAAGTATTTGTTCCTGTTTTTAGTATCTTTTCTCCTGTTCCTGTAATAGTAGCAGTACTATCTTCTGGTACAGCTTCTATAGTAACATTTTCTACTTCGTTTGAAACTGTAACTATATATGTATCCAACACTTTGTTATATATTGGATCCATTGTTAATTCTTCTTCACCATTTTTTACTTTTAATGATGATAAAAATACATTTCCACTTTGTTTTCTATATGCATGTATAATGTATACTAATTGCTCTCCATTTGGAGCAGTAACTATTACATATACATCATTTAAGCCTACTTTTAGATTTTTGTTGCCCTCTATTATAGGTGTTATTTCTTCCATTTCTGGTATGGCTGTAATATCTAAAGAAGTTACATCATTTTCTACTTCTATAAAATATTCTAATACATCTTGGTCAAAATTCAAATCTGTTTCAACATTATCTATAGTTAAACTCTTCAATAAGCAGTTTCCACTCATATCTCTTGTTATATGGTAAATATATGTTTCTGTACTTTTTCCATCTTCTGATGTAACATCTATCTTTATATTGTTTTCTCCTGCTTGTAATTCTATAGTTCCATCTCCTACAATTGTTTGATATTTATGACCCTTTTCTACGTTAAATGTTAATTTCTTTATTCTGCTTGGAACTATCATAGAATACTCGTGAACATCTGGATTAAATTCTGTAGGTTCCAAAACTCCATAAATTGGATTTACATTTATAATAGACTCTATCAATCCATCTATTGTAATATTTAATGGTTTAGAATTATTAGATGCTTCTCTTATAGTTTTTATTGTATATATTTTTTCATCTCCACTTTCTGCTGTTACTTTCAAATTAATGGTATTTTCTCCTGCTGTAACATCATAAGTTCCATTGCCTTCTATACTTGCCTTAATATCATCTACAACTCCATAAATTGTAACATCTGTATCTTCTGAATCTAGTGTTATTGTATAATCTGATACGTCATAACTTACTTCTGGTTCTAACGTTCCCTTGTTTATTTGAATTTCTTTTAGTAAATTGTTTTGTGATGGATCTTCTAGTAGTGTAATTCTTGCATAACCATCTGCGTTGTTTCCTGGTACATAATTTCCTTGTGGATTTGGCATTTGTACATAATTTTGCCTTGTACTTGACCATTCATAGCCTTCTCCATCTATCATAACAGTATCTTTAAATACTATTCCTGAAATATGTGAGCTATTTCCTGTTGGTTTTCCATTTTCATCTGTCGAATTACATCCTTCATGTCCTGAAATATATGATGAACCACCAGAGCCTGCAGAAGCACCTCCAATATTATTAGTATTTCCTCCATAATATCCTGAGCCTCCGCCTCCAACTCCATCATTGTCAGCAATTCCCCATGCATCTTTTCCTATTCCTAGTGCATAGCCGGATGTTTGTGTTCCAGCTGGGCTTTTAGAATAGTATGATATTCCATTTATTCCTCCACCAGAACCTGCTTTATATGACCAAGAAGCTCCTCCTCCGGCTCCAGCAACCATTATTCTAGAATACAAACTATTCAAATCATTCCAATCACCATTTACTAATCTAAAGTCTGTGGCTCCACCGCCGCCTCCTGATGTTTCGTCATCTCTGTTGTCCCATGTACCAAGGCCTCCACCATTCCAACCACCTGGTGAATTCTTTCCAACTACAGCATCTGTTCCTTTTCCACCTACATATACATATATAATATCTCCTTCATTTAGTCTAAGAATTCCTGAGGTATAGCCACCATTTCCAGGATTTCCTCCTAAAGAACCATTTATTCTAGCTTTTCCTCCTCTTGCTCCCCATGCTTCAAATTTATAAAATCCTGCTGTTGGAGCTGTAAATGTTTGATATTCCCCTGTATATGAGAAATCATATGTTTGTTCTCCTAAGTTTTCTCCTTTAATTACTATTATGGTATATACTGTATCTTCTACTCCCTCTCTTGAAACAGTTATAGTTACAGTATTTTTACCTTCTTTTATATAGCCTGCTCCTTTTACTACTACTTTTGCATTATCATCATAAGGCTCTGCTATAATTTCTAATGAAAACACTCCAGAGGTAACTTTATACTCATAATTTAATTTATCACTCTCAAATAATTTTGAAAATTCCTGATTTTTTATGTCTAAAAACTTTAATTTTGTATTTGGCTGTTTATTTAATATTAAATTATATTCTGTTGTGCTTTTGCCATCTTCTGATGTTACTTCTATTGTATGTATTGTACTAGAAGTTTTAGTTTCAACATCTCCATTTCCAATAATAATTTGCCCAGGAAATTTTTTTATTCCTTCTACAATTGTGTTTTCCTCTATATTGTATGGTAATATTATCTCATATCTTAAATTTTTTTCATTATAATTTTCTACATCTAATCCAGCTACTTTTATATTTTTTAAATGGCTATCTGATGAAGCTCCTCTTACAAAATGTAAAGTATAGGTATATTCTATTCCTTCTGTAGTTTTTGTCTTTATTTGTTTAATTGTTTCGCCAGCTATTGTTTCTGCTTGTTGAACTAGGCCACCTTCTACTTCTATATCATCACTTGTAGTTGTTACAGAAATTGTTGGATATGCTTGTTCTTTATCTAATTCTATGTAATAATCAGTTTCTTCTGGGGTAAATTTTTGTGTCATAGTTCCTATATCTGTTGTAATATTAGATATTGGATACTTTTCTTCTATAAAACTTAAAGGTGTTATTACTGCTTTACTTGTTTCTGTTGCACCTGCTGTTAATTCTGTATTTGTAAATATTTTTCCAGAATAATGATATGAATCTGATAATTGTGTATATGTTTGTACTTTTGGTGTAATATCACTTTGTGAATTAATTGCAATACAACCTTCATGTCCAGATACAAATCCTGAACCTCCAGCTCCACTAGAAGCATTTGAAGTATTACTCATATATCCACCCCAGTAGCCTCCTCCGGCCACCGCCTACTCCGTCACTATTACCTGTTCCTGTAGCATTTTGTCCAATACCAAAAGCATAGCCAGAAATCTGAGTACCACCAAGTGCTTTAGCTCCTTTTCCTCCTTGTAGCCCTCCTCCTGCTCCTGCTGTAAATGTCCAAGAGGCACCTCCGCCTCCGCCAGCAACAATAATTCTAGAAGCAAGACTTTGTGTTTCATTCCAATTTCCACTTACCAAACGAATATCTGTAGCACCTCCGCCAGCACCAGATGCTTCATTGTCAGAATGATCCCAAGTTCCAAGTCCTCCACCATTCCATGTTGCTGCTGAATCTTTTTTTACCACAGCATCTGTTCCTTGCTGACCTACATAAACATAGTATTTTTCTCCTTTTTTTAGTAAAATTTCTCCTTTTGCATATCCACCTTTTCCTGGACTTCCTCCTAAAGAACCATCTAATCTAGTTTTTCCTCCTCTTGCTCCCCAACATTCAAACCTGTACATACCAGAATATGGTGCAATAAATTCTTGGTAGCCACCTGAATAGTTATAACTGTTTTCATTTAGTGCATTTTTACAAGTTATTGTATAAATTCTTTCTTCTTCAATATTTGGATTTGTAACTTTTATTGTAATTATACTATCTTCACTAACACTTTCGTTTCCTTGAATTGTAACAATTGATGCTTTATCATATGGTACTGCATATACTTCTAATGAATTTGTATTCTCTACAATATTTACTGTATATTCTAATGTTTTTTCATTAAATTCCGGATTTAAAGAAAATGAATTTATAGTAATATTTTTTAGATATGTACTATGTTCTTTTTCTAAGTTTATAGTATATTTATTTTGAACTGTTTTGTCTTCTGAAATAACATCAAATTTAATTGTTTTACTATTATTTTGTAATATAAAATTGTTATCACCAATTATGGTTTGATTTTCATCTACTTTTAAGTACTCTATCTGCAAACTATCTTTGATGTTATATGGTAACTTTATATCATAGCTATATTTATTTTCCTCAAAGGTATATTCTTGCTCATTAATTTTTACTCCCTTTATGTATGCACAATCTGATAAATTTTCTGTTTCACTACTTTCAGTTTTTGAATCTGCAAATAAATAAATTTTACTTTGATTAATTAACTTTTCTATATCATTAGGCATAGAAATATCCGTTAGCTTTATTATTGCTAACGTTGCTGTAACTATTGCTACACTCCCAAGTGTAGTCAATAGTTTTCTTTTCAATTTCGCCTTATACTTCCTGCTTAATTTCATGCCTTAGTTCTCCTAAATGTGTAATTTTCATTTGCCAAGTTGCAATCACAAATTTCTTGTATTAAATTGTCACATACAATTCTCCTTGGTATTTTTGTCTTTAATTTTCATTTGCATTTTAATTTACTTTAACTTTGTAAATTATCTCTATTATTATAAATAATTTTATTTTTATTTCAATACTCTAATAAGTAGGCTACTTGCTTTTGTTACTTTGTGTTTGCTACGGAATAAAGCGGTTCTACGACAAAATTCGATTTTTTAACATTTTATTTACTTTTTTATTACAAAGAGCTACTCAATATCTGCTTTCTATAGGGAATAGCCTATTTAGGGTAAGTGCACAAAATTAAAATAGGAATTTTTAAGTTGTTTTCACTTCTTAAAAATTCCTATTTTAAATTAACTTTTATTTATTCAATTGAGCTACTGGAACACTATTAATCTTTGTAATAATTCCACCAATCTTTTTTATTTCAATTGTATTTTCTTTAGATGATATGTAATAATAATCCTCACCATCTCTTTTAAACTCTACTACATGTAATTCACTTTCTTTTATTGATTTTTCTTTTAACTCTTTACATTGTTTAATTGCTATTTTTCTTACATCTTTTTCTGTATATTCTTTGTTCTTATCGCTACTTTGTATCACCTTTACTTCATTATCTGCTTTAGTTTGGATTTTTCCTTTTGGTTTCAATATTAAATAAGCCGAAATTAATACTAATATTACCCCTAATGCTATTCCTATATTATATAAGCTAAATACTTTCTTTAATTTTCTTTTCATTTTTTTCTCCTCTTTTGCACTTTTTCTTTATTTTATCATTAGCTTTTAAAATTGTAAACTGATTATTTAATTTTTTTGAGTTCTTATTTACTATAAATTGAAATGCCAAATAGACCATCACATAGGACAGTCAAAAAAATATTTATATTTAGATAAATTAATTATTAGACACGATTAATAAGCCTAAAGCTAAGGCTTAAATTTTTCTTATCTATTTTTCAATGTACTTTTTTAAATTACCTTGGTCCTTGCATATTTGCAAAGCAAAATGTATATGTGGCAAAGCCACTTATTTAAAACTTTCAATCTATCATATAATATCAGCTAAGTTGTCTACAAAATTTCCTATTTTCTATTACTGCACGCCTAGTTTAGAAAACTTGGAAATTTTGTATGCGTGCTGACAACTTATGCTATTTTTAATTTTTACTTATAGTCTATTTTATAGTATTTATAAGGTAATTAATGGGGATAATTTCTCTTATAAATTACTCTAAATTTATTTCAATTGGTTTATCTTCATACTTAATTGTATATTTAACAATTTCGCCTCTATGCCTAATTTGAAGTTCTTTTCCGTCTAATTTTTCTGAAATATAATCTTTCAAACAAATTTTAACTCTATTTTTATAGGTTTCTCCATCTAGACATCTATCAACATTAATTGTTAAGTTATCTTTTGTTAATTTATCAAATCCACCTAATTTAAATTCTCCGTCTTCTTCTATATAAATTTTAACGTTATTACGTCTAATTATCATTAAAATTATTAGAAGTAAAATTCCTAATCCACCAATAACTCCTGCTATTAGCTTTTCATTTAGTTCTTTGTTTTCTTCTTTTTCACCAAGAGTTGCTGTTGGTTTTTGTGTGTTATTTGTTGGTTCTTCAACTGTAGTATTTTCTACTGGAGTTGAAGGTTTTTCTGCTGGAGTTGAAGGTTTTTCTGCTGGTTTTGTTTCATTATTATTAGTTGTTCCTGTTTGATTTGGTTTACTTGGTTTTGTTGGGTTTTCTGGCTTTACTGGTGTTTCTGGTTTTTCCGGAGTTTCTGGATTTTCTGGTTTTTCCGGTTTTTGTGGTTGTGCTTTTACTGATACTACAAATTGTGTTGTAAATCCATCATATGTTACTGTTATTACTTGTGCACCAGAATTTTTAGGGTTAAATCCTGATACCATGTCTTTTGTAACTTTTACTGTGTAAATACCACTTGATTTTACTACACATATTGTTGCACCTGTTACATCCAAATCTTCTCCGTATTCGTATTCTATTTTGCTTGGTAAATCTTTCATTGATATACCTTTTACTTTATCTTCTACAGTTACCGTAAAGTTACCTTTTAGTCCTTTATATTCTACTTGAATATTTTGACTTCCAACTTTTTTATTATCAAATGTTGAGGTCATAGAAGCTGTCATTTCAATTTTTTCTTCTATTTTTCCACTAGCCATTATTATAGCTACTGTACCTCCTGTTAAATCTAATTCTTCTCCATATTCATATTTTGTTTTATCTGGAGCTTTTATTTGTAATTTACTGATATAGTCTTTTACATTTACAACAAATTGTTGTGTAAATCCTTCATGAGTAATAGTTATTATTTGATCTCCCAATTTATTAGGATTGTATCCAGTTATCATATTACTTGTAATTGCTATTGGAGTACTTGTACCACTGCTTTTAACTAGTGAAATAGTTCCTCCTGTTAAGTCTAAAGGTTCACCATATAAATAATCTAATTTATTTGGTAATGTTACTAAAACTATTCCTTGTATATTATCAATTACACTTATACCAAATGTTTTTGTAAATCCTCCATAGACTACTGTAATAATTTTTGCACCTTCTGTTGTTGAGTCAAATCCTGTTATCATGCTTTCTGTAATTGCTACTGGGGTTGTAGCTGTTCCACTTGCCATTACTAGTTTGACTGTTGCTCCTGTTAAATCAATTGTTTCACCTAAATTGTAAATTTGTTTATTTGGTTTTGTAATTTCAATATCTTTTGCATAATCTTCTACTACTACTTCGTAGCTTGTTGTTTTTTCTTTATATGTAATAGTTAAGGTTTGTGCTCCTAGTTGGTTAGGATTAAATCCTGCCACCATACTATTTTCTATATTAATTGTTTCTGTTCTTCCACTTGTTCTAGTTACTAATATAGTTCCTCCACTAACGTTTAGTGATTCTCCATATAAATAATTTTGTTTTGGAGTATTTGCCATTGCTATAGAGATAACATTATCTTCTACTGTAACAGCAAAACTTTTTGTTTCTCCTTCATAAGTTACATAAATTGTTTGTGCTCCCTCTTGTGTTGAATTAAATGCACTTAAAGTTACTTGGGTAGTATCGCTTAATTCTACTGGGGTTATAGTTGCTCCACTTGCCATTACCTTTTGTACACTTCCTCCTGTTAAATTTAGAGGCTCACCATATTCGTATTTATTTTTTGTTGGTGGTGTAAGCACTATTCCTGTCATATAGTCTTTTACATTAACAGTATATGTAATATTAAATCCACCATAACTAATGTTTATTACTTGTTCTCCTAATTGTTGTGGATTAAAAGTAGTTGTTATCATATCTTCTGTTAAAGGTATATCTATATTTCCACTTGGTCTAGTTACAGTAATTACTCCTCCAGTAATATCAAATGTTTCTCCATATTTATATTCTGTTTTTGGAGCTGTTTTTAGCACTACTGCACTTACATCATCTTTTACATTAACATTGTAATCTGTTTGTTTTGTAATTCCATTTTCTGTGTATTTTACTGTTAATGTTAAATCTGTATGTTCTGCTGTTGAATCAAATCCACTTACCATACTATTTGTAATAGTTAGTATTTCTGTTCCAACCGCTCTTGTTATTAGTATTTCTCCTCCTGTTACATCTAGAGTATCACCTATGTTATACTCTGTTTTTGGAGTGTTATTCATACTAATAGATTTTACGTTATTTATAATTTCAATTGGTAATGTTACATCTGTTGCTGTTATTCCATCTTTAGTATAACTAAATTTAATTGTTTTGCTTATTTTATGCTTTGTTGCACTTGCCTCATATTCTCCTAATGTTGGAGCCATATTTAGTGTGCTTCCATCTGCTTCTGTAATAACTACATCATTCCAATCTCCTGTACCTGTAGTTCCATCAGCATATTGTAATGTAAT
>CAKOVW010000032.1 GCA_934122125.1 uncultured Clostridia bacterium
CACCCTTGCTGTAATTTCATCACAGCGGTTATTTTCTGTTGCACTTTCCTTAAGGTTACCCTCACTGGACGTTATCCAGCATCATTACTCTATGGAGCCCAGACTTTCCTCGTACGCAGCCTTTCGGCTTTGCTATACGCGACTATCCAACTTACTACTTTTTTATTATACAACATTTTTAACAAAATATCAAATTTTTTGCTTGTTTTATTATAAATTAGTTATTGTAGTGTGAAGTATTGTTTTTAATAATACTTTTATTAATACTTACATTTTTAACTTATCTTGACATATCGTCTATTTCATTTTGTAATTTTTGAATTTGTGCTCTCTTGTTAGCGATTTCTTTTTGTTTTTTTGCTTCAATTGATTCTCTAAGTTCTTTTCTACGATTTACCATTAATTCTGAATTATGTGATGCTTGTCCTACTGCTGTTGAAAATATTTTTTTGTATCCTTCTTCTGTTTCTTTCACTCCTCCAATGTATTTGCCACAAGGTCTTTCTGGATTTTCTTTTAGTCCATCTTCAAGGTATTTTTTTACCCTATTTTGTTCTAATAAATTTCTCATTACTGTTACACAATATTTTTCATCAGTTTCTAATAATATTGGGTCAATTTGTGCAAGAATTCCTTTATATGATTTTGCATTTAGGCTTTCACCTTCTCCTACTAATATAACATCATCTTGGTTATACCATGAAACTAAGCAGTTTTGTACTGCTTGATATGCAAGTGCTATTGGTTTGTTTCCTACTACTAATCTTGTAGTATCATACAATTGACCTACTTTTGCTTTATTATCCAAAAAGTCAATTTGTAATCTTCCATCTGTAGTTGTACTATATTCTATGTTATATTCTTTTTGTTGTTTTTGAATTTCCTTTGGCATTTCTGGTATTTGTTTTTCTTTCTTTTTAAATATATCAAATAATCCCATTTTTATCACCTCTCATATAGCATATTATAACATATTTATAAAAAAATAGCAATTTTTATAAAGTCTGCTAATGCATTGGCACTAGCAGACTTATATAAAATTATTCATCTTTTCCATATTTTTCATCATATTCTTTTTGAGCGTCAACTGCTTCTAGAAAAGCAACTTTTGCTTCTTCTGCTGCTAGTAATGCTAAAGTTACGCATTGTTCAGCATATTCTAGTTCATTATCAATATATTTTGATAGTTTTTCTTTATCATGTGCTTCTTTTCTTTCTTGTATATTTTCTTTTGCTACATTAAAATTCATTTGAGCTCTTAATAATTCACTTGAAATTTTACTTTTTCCTCTTTCAGATGCAATTCTGCATTGCTCTTTTGCAGCTTCTAGTCCGCTTTGTGCGTCTTTCATTTTTTCTGATAGTACATCTTTTGCTTCCATTCCTGCTATTATTACTGTATCAGTTCCATCTTTAATTTTTGCATTTAACTCTTTCATTTTTGCATTAAATTCTTCCATTTTTTGTTTTCTTTCTTCTTTGTTCATAATTAAATTACCTCCTAAATAATTAATTTATTAATATATATCATACAATTGTGAATAGTATGTGAATTTATTATGTTTTAAATTTAATATTTTTACACATACAAATTTTTATGTTACTATAATTTCCATTTTACTCATTAAGTTTCTATATTCTATAAAAAATATTTCTTTATCCTGTAGTCCTACTGCCTTTTTTAGTTCATTTATCGACACATAACACTGACTCATTGTTGCTTGGTTTGTATAATCATTTGTTACGGTATTTAATAAATTTGAAAATATTTTTTCTGCATTTGTTAATTTTGCATTTGCTTCATCCCATTTTCCAGTTGTTACATCTGTATATGCTGCCACAGAATTATATTGAATAGTTAATAAATCCATTTTTCTATTGTCTTTATCATATGCTTTTCTATAGTCTAATATTTTGGCATATATTTTTGTTAATTCTGACATAGCATTTGTTTTGTTTTTATTTTTTACAGCCTGTGTTGCTTTATTTAAGCCATCGTTAAAAGCTAATATTGAGTTATTGTCAATATTTAAGCTGTATAAGTCAATGCTTACTGTATTCCACACTTGATATATTTGTTCCACTTCTGTTTGAATTTTATTCCACTTTGCTTCATATTTTTGATCATTTTTTAATATTCCATTTTGTACAGTATCTGTTTTATTTTCTACTTTGCTATTTTGTTGAAGATTATCATTTCCTTGATTATTTTGATTTTCATCCGCCTGATCACTTAAATTTGTATTTATATTAGTTTGTATTTTAGGTTCAGTTTCCTGTAGTCTGTTATCTCCAATAATAAGACCATTAAAATCCCCCAGCATTGTTACAAAATACTGGTCTAAATACATTAATTCTTGTGTAACTTTATCTTCTAATTGGTCATCTTCTTTATTTCCATTTGAAAAGGCAATTAGTGATGAAGAGATTGCAATTATTGCAATTACCGTAATTATTATAATTATTATTGTTTTTTTCATAATTTTCATCCTTTTTTTATAGTTTTATAATAGTATTTGCAAAAAATTGCCTTTTATTCCTAAGTATAATTATTTTTATTTTTTTAATACTAAATATAAAGGAGATTTTATTTTATGAATGCAATTGTTAAATTGTATAGTAATCAAAGTGGAGAAATTTTGCGATTTTTAAAGCAATTTTATAAAGATAATTTTTCTATTGATAATGATTTATTGTGGCAAAAAAATTATGAAAATCCAATAGAAATTGCAGATATTATTAGTGCTTTGACCGAAAATGATTATAACATAAACATGTGGGTTAGTCTTGATAAAGATGTTTTTATAAATGTAACTGAAAATAATGCAGATGACATTATTAGATACTTATTTGAAAGGTATCCATATTAGATTAATCACTTTTTTTATTTTTTATTCATAAAATCTAGTAGAAAGGATGATTTTATGAGTAATATAAAGTTAGCTGTAGTTGGTGCCACAGGTCTTGTTGGTCAAACAGTTATTAAAATTTTAGAGGAAAAAAATTTGCCTATTAGTGAATATGCCTTTTTTGCTTCTAATAAGTCAGCCGGAAAGGCAATAAATTTATTGGGTAGAACTTATGTAGTTCAAGAATTAGATTTAAGTTCTTTTGACTCTGGATTTGACTTTGCATTTTTTTGTGCTGGTGGAAATGTTTCTAAAGAATTTGCTCCAATTGCAGTGTCAAAAGGTTGTACAGTTATTGATAATAGCAGTTATTTTAGAATGAATAAAGATGTGCCTTTAATTGTTCCTGAAGTTAATTTTGAAGAGGCTAAAAATAATAGTGGAATTATCGCAAACCCTAACTGTTCTACTATACAAGCGGTTGTTGCATTAAAGCCTTTAGATGATAGTTATGGGATAAAAAGGATAGTATATAGTACATATCAAGCTGTTTCAGGTGCTGGCTATAAAGGCGTAACTGATTTAAAGGCTGGAATACAAAATTTTGATGCAGAATTGCCTATATTAGAAAATCAGACTCAAGATTATGAATTACAAAAATTTAATCTCCCTATATTTAATAACTGTATTCCGCAGATTGATGTATTTTTAAGTAATGGTTACACTAAAGAGGAAGAAAAAATGATAAATGAAACTAGGAAAATTTTAGGGAAGCCCAATTTAAGAGTAACTGCAACTACTGTTAGAGTTCCAGTTTTAAATAGTCATAGTGAAGTTATAAATGTAGAACTTGAAAAGGATTTTAAACTTAAAGAATTAAAACAAGTATTACAGCAATCTCCTGGAATTACTATAAAAGATGAATTTCCAACAACTTTAGATTCTAATAATCAGGATAATGTATTTGTTGGTAGAGTCCGTAGAGATTTTAGCGTTCCATCTGGTATTAATTTATGGGTAGTTGCAGATAATTTAAGAAAGGGTGCTGCTAGTAATGCTATTCAAATTTTAGAACGACTAATTAAAAATTGATTTTTCTTTGCAAAATAAAAATGGCATATAAATGCCATTTTATTCTTTTTCTAATATAATTGTTACTGGTCCATCATTTTGTAATGTTACTTGCATATTTGCTGCAAATTTTCCTGTAGCGACCTTTTTTATATTTTGTTTTTTACATTGTTCTACAAAATACTCATAAAGTTCATTAGCTAATTCTGGCTTTGCAGCATTTATAAAACTTGGTCTATTTCCGTGGTTTGTATCTGCATATAGTGTAAATTGAGATACTATCAAAAGTTCTCCATTTATATCTTTTATGGATAAATTCATTTTTCCGTTTTCATCTTCAAATACTCTTAAATTAATTAGCTTTTGTACTAAAAAATCGGCTATTTCCTTTGTGTCTGATGGTCCAACTCCTATTAGTACCATAAATCCTTGCTCTATTTCTCCAATTGTTTTTTCTTCTACAACTACACTGGATTTTTTTACTCTTTGTACTACTAATCTCATAATTGTGTTTCTCCTTTTTAAGATACGTGCCTAAAACTGATATTACTCAGCTTTTTTCTCACGAGTCATTAGTTGAATTAGTGCTTTTTTTGGTTCTAAACCATTATATAAAATATCATAAACTGCATTTACTATTGGCATTTCAATATTATATCTTTGTGCCAATTTGTATGCTGCTTCAATGTTGTCAACACTTTCAATAGTCATTCCTACTTCTTTTTTGGTTTCTTCTAATGAAAGGCCTCTTCCAATACATCTACCAGCTTTTCTGTTTCTACTATGTTCACTCATACAAGTTACAATCAAATCTCCTAATCCTGATAGACCATAAAATGTATTATGCTCTCCGCCCATTGCAACTCCCAATCTCGAAAGTTCTGTTAGTCCTCTTGATATTAAAGCTGCAAATGTGTTATCTCCTAAATTTAATTCTGCTACAATTCCTGCACAAAATGCAATTATATTTTTTAATGCTCCACCTAACTCAACACCTTGAATGTCATTGCTTGTATATATTCTCATATTTTCATTCATAAATGTATCTTGAATTAAATATTGAACATCATAATCCTTTGAGGCTGCTACAATTGCTGTTGGAATGCCTAGTGAAACTTCTTCAGCATGACTTGGTCCTGAAAAGGCACCTATTTTAACATCTTTTAGTTCTTGTTCTGCTACATCACTTAATGTTGATAGGCTTTCAAGTTCAAATCCTTTTGAGCATATAACTACTGGTTGGTTTGTAATATATTGTTTATATTGATTTAATGTGCTTCTAAAGAATTTTGATGGTGTAACATGCAATATTATATCTGAGCCGTCTACAGCTTCTTTTATGTTGGTAGTGCAGTATATATTTTTAGGCATTGTTGCCATTGGTAAAAACATACACTTTCTTTCATTATTTATTAAGTCTGCTTCCTCTTGTGCAAATGACCACATTTTAACATTATGTCCCATGTTAGCAGCATGTATTGCTAACGCACATCCCCAGCTTCCACTTCCAATTATACAAATATTTTTCATTTGTCTTTCCTTTCTATTTAAAACTTATCTTATTTTCTGTTCCATTAAGTATTCTTTGTATGTTTTCTCTGTGATTAAATATAACTAATAAAGCAATAATAATGCTAAATATTAAATAACTCCAATTGCTATTACTTGTTGGAACAATATAATTTTGGTCTATAAATGCAACAAGTACTGGAAATAGTACTCCTGCTGCTATAGATCCAACTGATACCATTCTTGTTAATGCTATTAAAATTAGTGCAAATACCAAGCAAATCAAACCAATTTGCCAGTTTACCATTAATAATACACCTAATGAAGTAGCAATTCCTTTTCCACCTTTGAATTTAAAAAATATTGGAAAAGTATGACCTATTATTACAAATATTCCTGCTAATTGTACTAGTAAAGCATTGTCTAAATTTTTTATAATTTTTCCTGCTAGAATAGCTACCAAAATTGATACAACACCTTTTAATATATCACAAATTAATGTAATTACTGCTGCTTTTTTACCAACAGCTCTTAGCATATTGGTAGTTCCAGCGTTTCCGCTTCCCTTTTCTCTAATATCAAAACCTGCCATTTTTTTACTAAGTATAATTGAAAAATTTATACTTCCTATTAAATATGCAATTACTGCAACTATTATGTATGTTGCCATAAAAATCACTCTCCTTTGTTACTCTTTTTCACCTTTTTCTCTTACTATCATCCTAATTGGTGTGCCTGTTAATCCAAATTCTTTTCTAATTTGATTTACCAAATATCTTTCATAAGAAAAATGGAATAACTGTTTATCATTTACAAATACCACAAATGTTGGTGGTTTTGTAGATGCTTGTGTCATGTAGAATACTTTTAATCTTCTTCCTTTGTCTGTTGGTGGTTGAACAATTGTTACTGCTTCATTTAATACATCATTTAATACTGATGTAGATACTCTTAGTGCATTTTGGCTTGCCACCATATTTATCATTTCGTATAATTTGTTTACTCTTTGTCCTGTTTTAGCTGATATAAACATTATTGGTGCATATGACAAATATGATAATTTGTTATATACATCTTTTTTATAATTTTCCATTGTTTGGTTGTCTTTTTCTACTTCATCCCATTTGTTTACAACAATTATTACACCTTTGCCAGCTTCATGTGCTTCACCTGCTATTTTGGTATCTTGAGCAGTTACACCTTCATTGGCATCTAACATTAAAATACATACATCTGCTCTTTCTACTGCTAACAAACTTCTCATGACACTGTATTTTTCTAAGTTATCATTTACTTTGCTTTTTCTACGAATACCTGCTGTATCAATAAATACATATTTTCCAAATTCATTTTGAAATTCAGAATCTATTGCATCTCTTGTAGTTCCTGCAATATCACTTACAATTACTCTATTTTCCCCAAGTATTTTATTTATTAATGAAGATTTTCCTACATTTGGCTTTCCTATAATTGCTACTTTTATTACATCTGTATCTTCCTCGTTTTCTGTTTGAGGAGGTAATTTATCATAAATTGCGTCTAATACATCTCCTATGCCTTTTGCATTTACTGCTGATACTGCATATGGTTCTCCTATTCCTAAATTATAAAATTCATATAGTTCATCAGGAGTTTTACCAAATGTATCTGATTTGTTACATACCAAAATTATTGGTTTTTTTGATTTTTTTAGCATTAATGCAATATCATGGTCTGCTGCTGTAACTCCTTGTTTTATATCTGTTATAAATAAAATTACATCTGCAATTTCAATTGCCATATCAGCTTGTCTACGCATTTGAGAAAGAATAACATCATCTGATTCTGGTTCAATACCTCCTGTATCTACCAAGGTAAAGTTTCTACCTCTCCAGTTTGCGTCAGCATAAACTCTATCTCTTGTAACACCTGGAGTATCTTCAACTATTGATATTCTTTTTCCAACTACATAGTTAAAAAATGTAGACTTTCCTACATTTGGTCTTCCTATAATTGCAACTGTTGGTTTACTCATTTTTCTATTCCTTTCTTGATTTTGCTATTATTTAAGTTTAAAAAGAATTAGCATATTGCGAGGAGCTGATTATTTTTAAACTTTAATATGTAAATTTGCCTTCTAATAAATCATCATTTTTAATCCATTCATTCACATCAACTTCTAAATATTCTGTATGACTAGTTCTGACTATAACTTTTTTAATTCCACTATTTATTATAAATCTTCTACATAATTGACAAGAATTTGAACCTGGATCATATTCCTTTGTTTCCACTTTATATAATACTAAGTATAAAGTTCCTCCCATCATGTCTTTTCTACTAGCACTAATTATAGCATTTTGTTCTGCATGTACACTTCTGCATGCATCATATCCGCCATGTCTTACATTAGGAAAATACTTCTTTTTTGTACAATAGCCTATATCAATGCAATTTTCTCTTCCTCTAGGTGCCCCATTATATCCAGTAGAAATAATTTCATCGTTGTTAACTATTACACTACCCACCTTTTTTCTTAAACATGTGCTTCTTTCTGCCACTGATTCTGCTATATCTAAATAATAATTATTTTTATCAATTCTAGTGCTCATATTACTTAATTTCCTTTTTTATATTTTCGTTTATATTTTATCATACTCTGTCAAATAATGCTATTATATTTTTAATTTTTTATAGCTAATTTAAAAAAATGATTTTGAAAAAATTTCAAAATCATTTTTTGTTATGCACTTGTTTCCTCTATTTACATTCATATATTGTAAATGTGCCATCATTATATATGCTTTTATAGCTAATATCTCTTTGTAAAAATAAATTAAGGTCTGAATTTGTTTTTATAATAATATGAGTAATTCCGTATTTTTCAAATACATCTTTATACCATACTTTGAGAGAAGCCGTTTCCATATAGTCTAAAAATACATCATCTTTTTTTCCATTAAATACAGGATCATATGCATCTGCTCTTCCATCTATAAAAACAGGTATATCTTTAAATAACAAATAACTTCCATAGTTAAAGTCATTAAACAGTTTCATTTCTTTTGTATTTATATTTCCTTTTATCCATGTAGAAGCTTCTACAGGATATGAATTATTATCAATATAGTTTTGCTTTGCAATACTTTTATATTGCAGTAATGCAAGTATTAATATTATCAATATTATATATATGGTATTTCTTACTGTTAATAGTTTAGATATTATTGCTATTATCTTTTTTCTTGTTTCATCTGGTATTGCTTGATATGCTAGCTTATTTATTATGCATATTGTACAAATAATAAATATTGGCAATTGTTTGTATGAGATTAATGCTAATATTGTCATTCCAATTATCATAAATAAATCTTGTAACTTAATTTTTGTTTTGTTGTAAAATAATAATACTTGTATTAAGGCAAATATTATTAAAAGAATTATATCTTGTATCAAAACTACATTTTGATGTTCAGCTATAAAATTCATTGTGTTACCTTGAATAGATTTTATCATATATGTATATGGAATATCTTTTAAAGGTGTTAATAGACCTGTAAAAATACATATTATAAAAATAATAATTAGCCATTTTACATTTGGATTTCTTTCAACAATAATTTTCTTTTGAGTAGTTTTATCTTTTTCCTCGATTTTTTCTAGCTTTTTATTTAATTTTATTAATCTTTTTTCTTTTCTTTCTAGCTTACTTAATTTTTTAGTATTATTCTTTTCTTTTAATTTTGTTATGGTTTTGTTTATTCTTTTAATTGCTCTTGTATAAAGCTCTTTTTTTGTAATGTATGAAAATATATATGCTGCTATATAAGGCAAATAAATTACAAAATAGATTGGAAACATTGCAGCATGGCAATTAGCTAATATAATAGGTACAATAATTAATCCTATTAAATATCTTTTTCTTCCCTTTTCCAAAAAACTTTCTATGAACAGTATTGTTAAAATGCAACAAATGTATGTAATTACTTGAGCTCTTGCAGTTATATATCCTGTTAGTATATATATACTAGCAATTGTCATAATTGCAGAAATAATATTGTTTTTTCCAGCTTTTATGTTAGTATAATAAATAAGCAAATAAATTATAATTCCCGACACAATTGAAAAAATGTATATTCCAAGTAAGTCAAATGCATTAAATATGAGGTAAAAAATTATATCTAATAACCAGTGTGGATATGTATATATCATTCCATCATGCCAAGCAAATGGTTCTATTCTATTTTCTATAACTTGCATTCCATTTTGGCAAATATATTCTCCAACTTTTATCATATAATACGTATCTTCTTGTAACGTTTTTGGTGTTGTAGCAATGGTAAACAATATAATTGCTAAAATAATAATAATGTTAAATTTTATCTTAGTTTTCTTGTCCATTTTTTTCTCCTACTTTTGCTTCTTTGTTTTCTTTTTCTTCTTCTGGAATAATTTCTTTACTATACACTATAAATTCTTGTCCATCTATCGTGATTTTATATTCTCCTGTTTCTTCATTGATTTCTAGATTTTCAAGACCTTTTATATTTTTTATTGCTGTATCTAATTTCATTCCATCTGTTGAAGCAAACGTTTTTATTGCTGTGTCTAATTTTTCACTTGCTGTTCCTTTATCTATTTGTGCTAAAACGCCATCATTTGAGTTTATTAAATATATAATTATTAGAACTAGCAATATAAATATTGCCAGTTCTAATATCAATTTTATTATTTGAACTGCTATTTTTTTGTTCATATTTTGAACTCTCTTTCTAAATTTACATTATTCCTTTATAAACATACCAATAATCTCCGCTTCTTCCATTTGTAGGATATGCTGTACTAGTTGTACCTGTTGTATCGGTGTATTTAGTTGTTCCTTTTGAATATGTTGCTTTTTCTTCTACAATAACATTGTAAAGGTTTGTATAAGTTCTCTGTTCACATGCACTAACCCCTGTACTACAATAATAGCATGAATAATATACTTCAGAACCAAAAAACAAATATCCACTATAGTGATAACGACTGTCATCGGTATAGCATTTATAATGTTTACCTGTTGTATTGTTAAAATATGCACATACAATACCTCTAGCATATGTACCAAATTGACACTGTGTATAAAATGATCCTATTCTCCTAGTATAATATGATGTCGAATTAACACTCCATTTTTCCCAAGTATGCACTTTGGTTTTTGCAGTTACTGCTTGTTTTGTTTCATTTTCCACCTTATCGGTAAGTATTACATAACAATTATAATTGTTTCCCATGCTTTCAACTGTTACATTGCAAGTAGCTGTTCCTGCAGATATATTTTTTGTTTCCTTTAATTTTTCATTTACATAAAATTTACATTCTTTTAATCCTGCGTCATTGTCTGTTGCAGTTGCCGTTAATGTAAATGATGTTTCAGATACTGGAGTTGATGTTAAAGTTGCAGTTGGTCCTTCGTTGTCAAAATAAAACACTTCACTTCTATTTATATTAGTTTTTCCTGATTCTGTTTCTAACAATGTCCATAAGTACCACTTACCTGTTAATCCATTTTCAGTAACTGCTTCTCCATTATTAACCTTTTTTGAAAAAGTAGAACTGTCTGGTTCTGCTGTTGTTTGTAACCATTGATATTTTATTTCTTTTACTTTTTCTATATCTTCATTTGCTGTTACTTTAACCGAATATTCTTTTTTATATTCATTACTTCCATTTGGGCTATATTGTGCTGAAGTAACTAATCCTTCTACACTTGCTATCTGAGTTATTGTTAGTTTTGAATATGCTTTTATAGAATATATTCCATTTTGCTTAGCTATAAAGTTCTCTGTAATTGCCTCTTTGACATTATCATAAGAATATTGTTGAATTACAAATCCATTTTGAAGAACCTCTATTTTATTTATTCCATTTTGTTCTTCTTTTGTATTTATTGTAATTGTAGATGTTCTACTATCTTCTGCATTTTGTGTACCAACTTTTAAATCTGGAAATACTAAATCTTCTTCTTTTCCAACATACTCTCCTATTTTAGGTACACTTCTGTCTAAGTTAAAAGCATATCCATCTACTATTACTACATCTGATAATATTTTAGAGTCTTTTATATTTTCTAGGATTAATGTATTCAAATATTCATTTTCATTATAATTTGAATCTGTTTGTTTGTGTATACCTGCATTTGCCAATTCTATTTCTAATTTTTCTCTTGCTTGTCCTATTTTATGTTTTAGCTCTGCATTTTGAGTTTCCTTTATTATTCCATCATTGCTAAATAATGTGCTTATTCCTACACCAGCTAATAATAATAGCACTACAATTGTAATTACTAAAGCACTTAAAGTAATTCCCTCTTGATTTGTACGTTTTTTTGTCATTTTAGTTTCCCCTTTTCTATTTTTCTTTTGCTTCCACTTTATATAATAATATAACGTTCAAAAAAAATCAATGCTTTTATATTTAAAGTTTAAATATAATACATATTGTCATATAAACTATTATCTTAATGCAGCATTTTAATATTAGTATATAATTTGTTAACTTTATTCCAATGTTATTTATATCTTCATAGTTTTTTAATATTAAATTTTGTTCTTGTTTATTTAATACACCATTTTTTTGCATATATTCCTTTGCTAATGGTTTTGCCTTAGTCATTGCATCCATTTCTAAGTATGATCTTATTATGTAATGTATACTACTTAATAGTGTAAGTATAAATAAATTTAACATTGTATAGGAATTTAGTTTAAAAATCGTTAAAGCACATATTGTTATAAAATATATAACATATATATTTGTAAATATAAAATTAAAAAGTAGTGTTCTTTTGTTTTGAATAGAGTGCAAACACTCATGTGCTATTGTTTGTAGTCTTGTAAAGGTATCTTTTATATTTGCTATTATAATTGAATTTGAAAGTACCATATATAAACTTGCTTGGTTAATATTACTTTCTTCTATTTTTACATTTTCGTTATTAAGCATTTTTAAAATATCTTCACAAATTTCTTTGTTTTCTGGTAATTTATTAGTTATTTCATTTAGCTTTTCATTATAACCTATTTCTTTTAATTTTTTTATATCTTTAATTTTTATGCTCCACACAAATTTTAAAACTATCATTGTAATTGCACATATAACAATTACTAAAATATACTCCATTTTTTCTCCTCTTTTCTATACAATAAAAACGGATTACTAGAATTTATACGCAATGCAAATTGCTAGTAATTCTAGTAATTCACATATTTATCTTTTGCAGAATTCACTCCTGCTAGGAGCAAATTCCTAGAATATT
>CAKOVW010000033.1 GCA_934122125.1 uncultured Clostridia bacterium
TGCATTCAACAAAATAAAAGCAGAAATAAGTTAAAAATGTGCCATTGGGGACGGAGAATTTTGGCACGTTTTAACTTTGGATATGCCAAAATTCTCCGTCCCCAATGGCACATTTTATTTATTTATTTAATTCATCTAAAAATAGCTTATTAAGCATTTGAGGATTAGCCTTACCCTTAGTTTCTTTCATTGCTTGACCAACTAAAAATCCTAATGCTCTATCTTTTCCTGCTTTGTAGTCTGCAATAGATTGTGGGTTATTTTCTAGTATTTTTAATACTATTTCTTTTATAGCTCCCTCATCTGAAATTTGTATCCATCCTTTTTCTTTTACTATTTCTTCAGGATTTTTTGGATTTTCGAATAATTCTTCTAATACTTTTTTACCAATTGCAGAACTTATTGTTCCTTTATCAATTAGTATAATCATTTCAGCTAATTGTTCTGCTGTAAATGGAATTTGAGATGGCTCAAGTTCTTTTTCATTTAATATTCTTGAAACATCTGAAAGTAACCAGTTTGCTACTGATTTTGCATTATTGCAAATTGATAATGCTTTTTCAAACATATCTGACATATGCTTTGAAGCTGTTAACATTCTTGCATCTTTTTCAGATAAATTATATTCTGTTAAATAACGTTCTTTTCTGCTTTCTGGCAATTCTGGTAAATTGTTTTTTATATTTTGAATGTATTCATCTGATAATCTAATTGCCACTAAATCTGGTTCTGGAAAGTATCTGTAATCTTGTGCATCTTCTTTATCTCTCATTGAAAATGTTTTACCTGATATATCATCCCATCTTAAAGTTTCTTGATAAATTTTTCCGCCATTTTCAATAACTTCAATTTGTCTTTGTGCTTCATATTCAATTGCTCTAACAATTGACCTAAAAGAGCTCATATTTTTCATTTCTGTACGAGTTCCAAATTCTTTGCTCCCTTTTTTCATAACAGAAACGTTAACATCTGCTCTTAATGAACCTTCTTGCATTTTGCAGTCTGATACTTCTATGTATTCTAATACTGATTTTATTTTTCTTAAATATGCTTCTGCCTCTTTTGCTGAACGCATATCTGGTTCTGAAACTATTTCTATTAGAGGAACTCCGGCTCTGTTTAAATCTACTAAACTTCCAGCTCCAAATTCATTATGATTTAACTTTCCTGCATCTTCCTCAATATGTATTCTTGTAATTCCTATAGTCTTTTTTTCACCATCTAATACAATTTTTACATTTCCATGTTCACATAGAGGTTTATCAAATTGTGATATTTGATAAGACTTTGGAAGATCTGGATAAAAATAGTTTTTTCTATCATTTTTAGAGTCTTTTGAAATTGTACATCCTGTAGCTAGTCCTGCTTTTACAGCATATTCAACTACTTTTTCATTTAATACAGGAAGTGCTCCTGGCATTGCCATACATACTGGGCATACATGTGTGTTTGGTTCTGCTCCAAATTCTGTAGAACAATTGCAGAATATTTTTGTTTTTGTTGAAAGTTCGGCATGTACTTCTAATCCAATAACTACTTCATAATCTTCTATTGACATTTTCATTCTCCTTTACATTCAATATAATTCTTAGTTTTAACGATAGTAATATGACAAATTTTTATAAATTTGGTTTATATTTGCTTCTAAAGTTTGTAGCTTGCTCATAAGTATATGCTGCATTTAATATAGTTTCCTCATCAAAATAATTTCCTATTAATTGCATTCCTATTGGCATGTTATTGCTATCTACACCACATGGTATTGAGATAGCTGGAACTCCTGCAATATTTATAGGTACTGTGCAAATATCTGACAAATACATCTCCATAGGATTTGTTGACTTAGTTCCAATTTCAAAAGCTACTATTGGTGAAGTAGGTGTTAATATCACATCATATTTTTTAAAAGCATTTTCAAATTCTTTTTTTACTAAAGTTCTAACTTTTTGAGCCTTTTTGTAATATGCATCATAATAACCAGAAGATAATACATATGTACCTAATATAATTCTTCTTTTTACCTCTGCCCCAAATCCTTCGCTTCTTGAATTTTTAAACAACTCTTTTAAATTTGTATAGTTTTGAGTACGGTATCCATAACGAATTCCATCAAACCTTCCTAAATTTGAACTTGCTTCTGCTGGTGCAATTATATAATATGTTGCCAAAGCATAGTCTGCAATATCTAAACTAAATTCTTCTACAGTTGCTCCCAATTCTTTATATTTTTCAATTGCTTCTTCTATTTTGGCTTTTACTTCTGAATTTATTCCCTCTCCAAAATATTCCTTTGGAACACCAATTTTTAACCCTTTAACATCATTCTTTAAGCATTTAGTATAATCCTTTTTTTCCATTTCTGATGATGTTGTATCTTTTTCATCATGACCACTAATTACATTTAATAAAATAGCTGCATCTTTAACATCTTTAGTTATAGGACCTATTTGGTCAAGTGAAGACGCAAATGCGACTAATCCGTAACGAGATACTAATCCATAGGTTGGTTTCAAACCTACTACACCACACAAACTTGCTGGTTGACGGATTGATCCACCAGTATCTGAACCTAGTGCCCATGGTACTAAATTAGCTGCAACAGCAGCTGCACTACCACCAGATGAACCTCCTGGTACAGTATTTAGGTTCCATGGATTTTTAGTTGGATGAAAATATGAATACTCTGTCGAAGATCCCATAGCAAACTCGTCCATATTAAGTTTTCCAAGCATTATCATATCTTCTGAATTTATTTTTTCCATAACAGTTGCATTATATGGTGAAACAAAATCAGCTAGCATTTTAGAACCACAAGTAGTTTTTATCCCCTTTGTACATATATTATCTTTTATTCCAATTGGAATACCTGCTAATTGTCCCTTTTCTGTTTTATTATTTACTTCTTCAGATTTTTTTATTGCCTGTTCTGTTAAAGGTGTAATAAAGCATTGTACATCTTTTTCTTTTTCATTTATTCTATTCACATAAGCCTTAGTAATTTCGGTTATTGTTATTTCCTTGTTCTTTAACTTTTCTTGAAGCTCATGTACAGTTAATTCTGTAATATCCATTTTCCATGTTCCTTTCTATTGAATTACTTTTGGAATTTTAAACATATTTCTTTCCTTTTCAGGTGCATTAGCCATTAATGCCTCTTTATCCTCAAAAGTTTTTACTTCGTCTTTACGAAATACATTATATTTATTTTCTACACCAATAGCCTCTGATAGTCCGTCTGTTGGGGCTTTGCTTACTATATTGGCATAATTCAAAATATCTTGTAAATGTA
Organism: uncultured Clostridia bacterium; assembly: GCA_934122125.1. Classification (GTDB taxonomy): domain Bacteria; phylum Bacillota; class Clostridia; order TANB77; family CAG-508; genus CAG-273. The sequence continues at coordinate 3,290 of CAKOVW010000033.1, forward strand.
AAAGATAAGTGTCTACTTCATCTTCTTTTAAATTTAAACTTGCTAAATTTGCAATGTGTAATAATTCTTCTCTTGAAACTTTCATTTAAGCTCATCTCCTTTATAAATACGTGTTTTATTATATCCTTTTTTGGGGCAAATTACAAGCGTTGAAACTATAATTTTTATTATATTTTTACATGTTCGCTTGTTTTTATTGCGAATTTATAGTATAGTAATTATTATAGGAAATGATTTAAAAGCAGATGTCTGTGTTGCCACTTTACTTCATAGTTTTTACTATGGGAAAGTGAGGTGGTGTTTATGGTAGATTTTTTACTATTCCTAGTTATAGGATTTGTGATTTCAATAACTATAAACGTAACCTTATTGACAGTTATATACATAATTTGTACTAATAAGGATTAAATAAAAACACTACATTATGCTTTGGCAGGCAATGTAGTGTTTTATTACAATTATTTGTGGTAACACACATTTCTGTGTGTTCATTTCCTATTTTTATTATACTCATTTATTTATTCATTGTCAAGTAATATGCTTATTTTTACTCTTAAACTTCATTTCCATAGTAGCTGTCTATTAATATTTGTTTTAATTCTTCAACTAATGGTAGTCTTGGGTTTGCAGTTGTGCATTGATCTTCAAATGCTCTATCAGCTAACAAATCAAGTTTTGCCATAAATTCTTGTTCATTAACTCCAGCTTCTTTAAAACTCTTTGGAATATTCAAATCTGCATTTAATTTTTGAATTTCTCTAATTAAAGAATTAACTCCTTCTTCATTTCCGTAAGCAGGGAAATTCATTCTTCTTGATAAGTCTGCATATTTTTGGTCTGCAATATAATACTCATATTTAGGGAATGATACAAACTTAGTTGGTTTCTGGCTGTTGTATCTTATTACATATGGCAATAAAATTGCATTTATTCTTCCATGTGGCAAATGGAATTCTGCCCCTATTTTATGTGCTAAAGAATGGTTTACACCCAAGAATGCATTTGTAAATGCCATACCTGCAATTGTACTTGCATTATGCATTTTTTCTCTTGCATGTGCATTACTTCCATTGTTATATGCTTCTCTTAAGTTTTTAAATACTAATTCAAATGCTTTTTCTGCTAATCCATCTGTATAATCAGATGCCATATTTGATACATATGCTTCAATAGCATGTGTTAAAACGTCCATACCTGTGTCTGCAGTAATTGTTTTTGGTAAGCTCATAACTAAGTCTGGGTCAACTATTGCAACATCTGGTGTTAATTCATAGTCTGCTAAAGGATATTTTTTATTTAACTTTTTATCTGTAATAACAGCAAATGATGTAACTTCTGAACCTGTTCCTGATGTTGTTGGAATTGCAACTAATTGTGCTTTATTACCTAATTTAGGGAATTTATAAGTACGTTTTCTTATATCCATAAATTTAAGTTTCATTCCTTCTGCATCAGCTTCTGGATGCTCGTAGAATAGCCACATTCCTTTTGCAGCATCAATTGGGCTTCCTCCACCCACTGCGATAATTACATCTGGCTTAAATTCTCTCATCATTTCTACTCCTCTGTAAACAGTTTCAAATGATGGGTCTGATTCAACATCTGAGAAAATTTCAGAATGCACATACTCTTTTCTTTTTCTTAGGTAATATAAGATTTTGTCTATATATCCTAAGTTTACCATTGATGGATCTGTAACAATAAATGCTCTTGAAATGTTTGGCATTTTTTCTAGATATGCAATAGAACCTGCTTCAAAATATATTTTTTGTGGTACTTTAAACCATTGCATATTAACTCTCCTTTTTGCTACTCTTTTGATATTTATTAAATTTACACTTGATACATTTGCAGTTGTAGAGTTTCCTCCAAATGTTCCACATCCTAGTGTTAATGATGGCATATTTGTATTATATATATCACCTATTGCGCCATGTGTTGATGGTGAATTTACTATTATTCTACCTACTTTTACTCTCTCTGAGAATTTCTGGATTGTTTCATTATCTTCTGAGTGAATAACAGCTGAATGTCCTAAACCACCAAATTCAATTAATTTTTCTGCTAATTCTATTCCCTCATCTGCATTTTCAACTACATAATATGCAAGTACAGGGCTCAATTTTTCCTTTGAAAATGGGTACTCAATTCCAACTCCATTTTCTTTTAATACTAACACTTTTGTATCTTTTGGTACTTCAATATTTGCACCTTTTGCAATAACATATGGGCTTTTTCCTACTATATCAGCATTTAGTGCACATCCTTTTTCTGCTATAAACATACTATTACGCAATTTTTCTGTTTGTTCTGCATTTAAGAAGTAACATCCAGCCTCTTTCATAAGCTCTTCAAATTCTTTATGAATTTCTTTATCAACTATAACTGATTGTTCTGATGCACAAATCATTCCATTATCAAATGATTTTGATAATACTAAATCATTAACTGATGTTTTTAATTTTGCAGTTTTATCTATATAGCAAGGCACATTTCCAGGTCCAACACCTAATGCTGGTTTTCCACATGAATATGCCGATTTTACCATTCCACTTCCACCAGTTGCTAAAATCAAATTAACACCTGGGTGATTCATTAAAGCTGTAGTAGCTGTTATAGATGGTTCTTCAATCCATAAAATACAATCTTCTGGAGCACCTGCTTTTATAGCAGCATCTCTTAAAATTGTTGCTGCTGCAACACTACATTTTTGTGCAGATGGGTGAAAACCAAATATTATAACATTTCTTGTTTTTGCTGCAATTAAAGATTTAAACATTGTAGTTGAAGTTGGGTTTGTAACAGGTGTTACACCAGCTATAATTCCTATTGGTTCTGCAATTTCTTCATACCCTTCTTCTTCATTATCTTCAATTACACCAACTGTTTTATCATATTTTATGCTATGATAAATGTATTCTGTTGCAAACATATTCTTTGTAATTTTATCTTCGTAAATACCTCTACCTGTTTCTTCTACAGCCATTTTAGCAAGTTCCATATGATGCTCTAATCCTGCCATTGCCATTTGTTTTACAATTTCATCAACTTGCTCTTGATCTAATTTCATGTATTCTTCAGATGCTTTTTTAGCCCTTTCAACCAAGCTATCTATCATCTCTTCAATTCTTTTTTTCTCTTCTTCACTAATTTCTTTTGCCATTTTCAAACTTTCCTTTCTCTCTTGTGAATAATTATTTCCATTTCTATGTAATTATATACTAACATCTTCACCTTGTAAACACATTATTTTTTATTTTCGTAAAACCAGTCTGTACTCTCTTTATATTTTATTGGGTTTTCAGCTTTACCTAAATCTCTAGTTATTAAAAATAGTATATTTATATATAGCATAGAAAGTATTTCCATGATTAATTGTTCGTATCCTAAAACTAATATGTCAGCAAGACTTTGAATATTTACAATTAAAATTATGATGTCATATATTAAAATCCATCCTATTGCTACAATTGATATAATTGTACATATGTGTAAAAAAATCCTTCAATGCAATATGGGTGTCTTATATTATTGCCACCATTATTTACAGATGGTATATTTCCTCTATTCAAAAAAGCCATACTACTTTTCCCACTTTCTAAATTTTATTAAAATATAAATTAATATTTAATTTAAGAATATCATAATAACTTTTATTTTTCAATATATTTCTAAATTTTGTAATATTTTCCAAAAAAGTGGATTTGCAAATATGCACAGTCAAAGGCATATTAACCTTGTTGTATAGGAAAAATAACCCCTAGCTGTAATTTACAGCTAAGGGGTTGGGCTTATGCTACATTTGCTTTAATTTCCGTTAATCTTTGTACCAGTTCACCAGCAGAGATTTCTTCACTCTCAAAACAGCCAATTTCTTTTTCAACCTTTCTCTGGTATTCCTGATTGTTTTCCTGGCAACTCTTGTACTCTTCTTTGAAGAGTTTGAGAAGTTGCTCCATTTTCTCAGTTCTCTTTTTTCTCCAGTCTACATATGCAATGGAATAAATCAGTCTTCTCAGGAATTCGCTGTAAAGATAAGTATACATCTCTTTCATTTTGCTTCCTCCTTGTAATATTGCCCATTAATATGTAAGCACTGCTTATATACTTTTATTATATCACAAAATAACATTTTTGGCAAAATTCCCTTTTCTTTCTAGTAAAAATGTTATATAATATACCACGAATTGATTATTATAAATTATAGGAGTGAAATTTATGGGATATAACTTTAAAGATATTGAAAAAAAGTGGCAAAATAAATGGTATAGCGAGGGCACCTTTTATGCAAAAGATGATCCAGCAATGAAAAAATGGTACGGATTAATTGAGTTTCCATATCCTTCTGGTCAAGGGTTACACGTTGGACATCCACGTAGCTACACAGCATTAGATATTATTGCCAGAAAGAAAAGAATGGAAGGATATAATGTGTTATACCCTATTGGATTTGACGCATTTGGATTACCAGCTGAAAACTATGCTATTAAAAATCATGTTCATCCTAAAATTACAACTGAAAAAAATGTTAATCATTTTAGAGAACAATTAAAAGCATTAGGCTTTTCATTTGACTGGTCTAGAGAAGTTAATACAACAGATCCTAATTACTATAAATGGACACAATGGATTTTTATTCAATTGTATAAACATGGCTTAGCATATAAAGCTACAATGCCTATCAACTTTTGTACTGGTTGTAAAGTAGGCCTAGCAAACGAAGAAGTTGTTAATGGTGTTTGTGAAAGATGTGGAAGTCCAGTTGTTCAAAAAGAAAAAAGCCAATGGATGTTAAAAATTACAGAATATGCTCAAAGATTAATTGACGACTTAGATGATGTTGACTATCTAGATAAAATCAAAGCACAACAAAGAAACTGGATTGGTCGTAGTGAAGGTGCTGAAGTTAAGTTTAAACTTGCAAATCATGATAAAGAACTAGTTGTATATACAACTAGACCTGATACATTATTTGGTGCAACATATATGGTAGTTGCTCCTGAACATCCTATTATTAAAGAATTAGAAAGTGAAATTACTAACTTAGATGAAGTAAAAGAATATCAAAGACAAGCTAGTTTAAAATCTGACTTTGAGCGTGCTGAGTTAAATAAAGAAAAAACAGGTGTTGAAATTAAAGGTATTAGAGCAATTAATCCTTTAACAAATACAGAAATTCCAATTTGGGTTTCAGACTATGTTTTAATTACTTATGGTACTGGTGCAATTATGGCTGTTCCTGCTCATGATACAAGAGATTGGGAATTTGCTAAAAAATTCAACTTACCTATTATTCAGGTAATTGAATCATCAAATGAAAATACGGTTTGTGATATTGAAAAAGAAGCATTTACAGATGTTGCAAGTGGTAAACTTATTAATTCAGGATTTCTAAATGGATTAGAAGTAAAAGAAGCTATAAAAAAAGTTATTGATTATTTAGAGGAAAACAAAATTGGAACTAGAAAAGTAAATTACAAATTACGTGATTGGGTATTTTCAAGACAACGTTATTGGGGTGAACCAATTCCTATGGTTCATTGTGATAAATGCGGATGGGTTCCACTTCCAGAAGAAGAACTTCCACTATGCTTACCTGATATTGAGGATTATGAGCCAAGTGAAAATGGTGAATCACCTTTAGCAAAACATACTGATTGGGTTAACACAACTTGTCCTCATTGTGGTGGAAAAGCAAAACGTGAAACTGATACAATGCCTCAATGGGCTGGTTCTTCTTGGTATTATTTAAGATACATGGATCCACACAACGATAAATCATTAGCTTCTAAAGAAGCACTAGAATATTGGAGTCCTGTTGACTGGTATAATGGTGGTATGGAACATACTACACTTCACTTATTATATTCAAGATTTTGGCATAAATTTTTATATGATATTGGTGTTGTGCCAACTAAGGAGCCTTACCAAAAACGTACTTCACACGGTATGATTTTGGGTTCAAATGGAGAAAAAATGTCAAAGTCAAAAGGTAATGTTGTAAACCCTGATGATATTGTTGAAGAATTTGGTGCTGATACTTTCCGTGTTTATGAAATGTTTATGGGGCCATTTGATCAAACTGCTCCATGGTCTATGGAGAGCATTCGTGGATGTAACAAATTCTTAGATAGAGTATGGAATATGCAAGAATTTTTAGTTGATGGAGATAGTTATTCTCCTGAATTTGAAAAAATGATGCATAAGGCTATTAAAAAAGTTTCTTCTGATATTGAAGAAATGAAGTTTAATACTGCTGTTTCTACATTTATGACAATGACAAATGAATTTTATAAATTAAAGAGAATAAATAAAGCAGAATACAAAACATTTCTACAATTGTTAAATCCTTTTGCTCCACATATGACTGAAGAATTATTTGAAATACTTGGTGCAGAAGATACCATAGCAAATACTCCTTGGCCAACTTACGATGAAGCAAAAACTATTGATGATGAAATTGAAATTCCAGTTCAAGTTAATGGAAAAGTAAAAGCTACTGTGGCTATTGCCTTAAATACTGAAGAAGCAGTTGTAAAAGAGAAAGTCCATGCAAATCAATCAGTAAAAAATGCAATTAGTGATAAAAACATTGTTAAAGAAATTTATGTAAAAAATAAAATTTATAATATTGTTGTTAAATAAGGTACAGATAATATTAATTAACCTAAAAAAGAACATTACATTTGTAGTGTTCTTTTTTGTTATGTATTTGTAACAAAACTGTAATCACATTGTAATATAATTTTGTAATATTATGTTGTATAATAGAAAGGTAAATTACTAAGGAGAAATATTTGTATAAATGAATATTGAAGCTGAATTAAAAAAAGATGGAATTGAAATTATTGGAATACTAGACACATTGAGTGTAAATACAATTGCTCGAAATGCTGCTGAAAAAATTTGCAAAGCATTTCCTAGAGCTTATTTTGATTACAGTCAGTTATTTATTGAGTTTTCTAGAACTCCAATGTATATAGCAAAAATGCCTGATGGTTATGCAGAAGCGACTTACTTTTATAAAAATTCTTCTATATATTTTAAAGCAGGTGTGCCTTTAAAAGACTTAGAAAAGTTTGCTATTCATGAGCTTATACATCATATTCAAGAGGTAAAAGACTCTAATGGAACATTATACCGTTTAGGTTTATGTGAATATGGAAGTTTTAAAACTTATGGAACTGCTTTAAATGAAGGTGCTGTTCAATTAGCCACATCAAAAGTTCTAGAACAAAAAGAAACTGTTGTAAAATATTATGATATTTCACTTCCTACTAATAGTCCAAATTGTTACCCTCTTCTATGTAATTTAGTAAATCAACTAGCTTATTTAGTTGGTGAGCATACTTTATTTGATAGTACACTTTTTAGCACAGATCAGTTTAAAACTGATTTAATAAAATGTTGTGGTAAAAAGAACTTTTTTGATATTCAAAACGGTTTAGATAATCTTTTAAATATTGAAGAAAATATAATTATTTTAAATAATGAGCTATTAGAAGATAGCATATCAGATGAAAAAGCTCAAAAAATTGCATTTAAAGTTGGCAAATTAAAAACTGAATTAAAAAATACTTTCATTCAAATTCAAAACTTGATTTATAGTTCATATTTTGATAATGAAATTAACAGATTAACAACTACTGAAGAAATTGAAATTTACCGTACTAAATTATATGATTATAAAAATTATATTGGTATTACTGAAAATTATAATGATTTTAATAATTATTATCTTGATAAAATGATAGATTTAGATGATAGATATGAGGCTATTTTAAACAATGTTGCTTTAGTCGTTGTAAAAGAAAATGCAATTTCTAAATTATTTAAAAGCATTAAAAAATTGTTTAGTTTAAGTAAAGATTTAAGTAGAGAATAAAAAGTTGGAAAGATATATTTCCAACTTTTATTGTTTTTCTAAATATTCTATTATTTTTCCTGCAACTTTTCTTCCATCACTTGCTGCCCAAGCTACAGTTGAGTTTTGCCCTACTATATCTCCGCCTGCAAATACTTTTTCATGTGATGTTTGATTGTTTTCATTTATTTGCAAATATTTTCTAGAAGTAGTTTCAATATTGTACTTTTCTATTAACTCTTTGTCTGCCTTTCCTCCCACTGCCATAACTACATAATCCATGTCCATTAAATAATTACTATTTTCAATATTTACTGGGGATTTTCTTGTTTCTCCTTCTTTTTGTATCAATTCAGTTTTAATACACTCAATTTTTTCAACTTTATTTTTTCCTAAAATTTTTACAATATTATTTAAAAATAAAAATTCTACTCCCTCTTGTTTTGCATCTGCAATTTCTTTTACTTCTGCTGGCATTTCTACTTCAGATCTTCTATATATTACAACTACTTGCTTAGCTCCCATTCTTTTGATTGTTCTTGCACAATCCATTGCAACATTTCCGCCGCCAACAATAGCAACCCTTTTATTTGTATAGTCAGGATGATTTGCATTCTCTAGTAAAGCATTTCCCCCATACACTCCTTTTAGATTTTCCCCCTCTATTCCCATCTTACTTGGAATATTAGCACCTATTGCTAAATATATTGCATCATATTCTTTTTCTAGGTCATTTAAAGCTAGATTTTTACCTAATTCTTTTTCACATTGCACTTTTACTCCAAGAGCTAAAATTTGTTCAATCGTCTTATCTACAATTTTATTTGACAATCTAAATTCTGGTATTCCTCTTTTTAAAATCCCACCTAGATTCTTTTGCTTTTCATAAATTGTTACTTGGTATCCTTGTTTTCTAAGAAATGCTGCTGCTGTCAATCCTGATGGTCCTCCGCCAATAACTGCAATTTTTTGGTTCTTTTCTTGAATATTTCCATAGCAATTTAATAAACTATTTTTATTATCTAATGCCCAATCTCCTACATATGCTTCTATTTCTCCAATTGAAACTGGCTCTAGCTTAATACCTCTAATACATTTACCTTGACATTGTTTTTGATGTGGACATATTCTTCCACATATTGCTGGCATAACAGTAGTTTCACACAATATTTTATATGCTTCTTCTAAATTTTCTTCTTTTACTTTTTGTATAAAAGCTGGAATATTATTTCCAAGTGGACAGCCTGTTCTACATTGTGAATTTTTGCAATTTAAGCAATATTCAGCTTTTTGTTTTATATTATCTTCCATATCTTACCTCTGATTTATCTTATTA
>CAKOVW010000034.1 GCA_934122125.1 uncultured Clostridia bacterium
TTAGGTAAAGTATTAGGACCAAAAGGATTAATGCCAAACCCTAAATCTGGAACAGTAACAATGGATGTTACAAAAGCAATCCAAGAAATTAAATCAGGAAAAGTTGAGTACAGACTTGACAAAAACAATATTGTTCACCTAGGTTTTGGAAAGGTATCATTTGGAGCAGATAAGCTATTAGAGAACTATGAAACAGTTGTAAATGCTATTATAAAAGCAAAACCAGCAGCTGCAAAAGGACAATACATTAAAAGTGTAGCAATATCTACTACAATGGGACCAAGTATGTATATTGATCAAAAATAAATAAATATTGCCGAAGAAAGTAAGCATACACTTAAGTCTTACCGAGGTAAAGAAAGAAACGGAATTTATCCAATCAATCTTTGTCTTAGTAAGAATAGGCAAGTTGATTGGATTTTTATTTGGGAGGTGAAAAAATGGCAAGTGAGAACATTTTAAAACAAAAAGAAGAAGAAGTTAACAAACTAGCTGAAAAATTAAAAGATGCAAAAGTAATTCTTTTAACAGATTACAGAGGAATTAATGTTGCTGATGTAACAAAGTTAAGAGCAGAATTAAGAGCAGCAAAAGGCGAATACAAAGTTATTAAAAACAACATTATCAAAAGAGCATTAGATGCAAATGGAGAAAGTGGATTAGATGATTTATTAGAAGGACCAACTGCAATAGTAATTGGAACTGAAGATTATTTAGAACCATCTAAAGTAATATACAACTTCTCTAAAAACAATGAATTCTACAAAATTAAAGGTGGAATTATAGAAGGTAAAGTAATGACAGCTGAAGAGATTATAACTTTAGCAAAATTACCATCAAGACAAGAACTTATGGCAAAATTGGCAGGAGCTTTACTTGGAAATATTACAAAATTGGCTGTTGCACTTGATGCAGTTCGTGAGCAAAAAGCTAACGCTTAATTTTAATGAAAAACTTCGTCTTGCGTTGTCAAGCGTCGCATAAAAATCTCAGCCTTGCATACTGACGCTGTAACAGGCAGAGCCTTAACAGCCTCAGCATCGATATACACCAGTATAATCTCGAGATTTTTAGCTAGCTTTCCTAGCAATACTCGTTTTTGATTAAAATTGTAAAGTTTAGAATATGATTATTCTAAGTTAATTAAAAAAATATTAAAATTAAAATAAAGAAGGAGGTCATTTTAAAATGGCAAAAATTGATGAATTATTAGAAACTATCGACACTTTAACAGTTGTTGAATTAGCAGAATTAGTAAAAGGAATTGAAGAAAAATATGGAGTATCTGCAGCAGCAGTTGCAGCACCAGTAGCTGGTGGAGCAGCAGGAGCAGCTGAAGAAAAATCTGCATTTAATGTAGTATTAAAAGAAGCTGGAGCAAACAAAATCCAAGTAATTAAAGTAGTTAGAGATGCTACAGGTTTAGGATTAAAAGAAGCTAAAGATTTAGTTGATGGAGCTCCAAAAACAGTTAAAGAAAATGTAGCTAAAGCAGAAGCAGAAGAATTAAAAGCTAAATTTGAAGAAGTTGGTGCTACAGTAGAATTAGCATAGTTTTATACTATAAATTAAAAAATAGACCTATTTATATAGGTTTATTTTTTTGTATATAATAAATTGAAAAGTCTTGTTTGAAATTTGCTTTTTTATGTATGCTTCCTTGACTTTAACAAATATAAGTTATAAAATATAAAAGCATTCATATATTTTAACAATACACAAAATAATTGTAGTCAATTTACAAAATGCAAAAGGAGAAAATTAAAAATGATAATAATATTAGATGCAATGGGTGGAGATAATGCACCTGATGCGACAATAAAAGGTGCTGTAAGGGCAATAAATCAAATTGAGGCTGATATTTTACTAGTAGGTAATAAGGATGTTATAAATGAAAAAGTAAAGGAATTTTACGGCAAAAATGACATATCTGAAGTATCTTCAAAAATAAAAATACATAATACAACAGAAACAATAGAAATGGAGGATACTCCTACTATAGCCATAAAGCACAAAAAGGATTCTTCAATGGTTGTAGGATTTAATTTGTTAAAGGAAGGCAAGGGAGATGTATTTATTTCTGCAGGAAATTCAGGAGCTCTACTTACAGGAGCTACTCTTCTAGTAGGCAGAATAAAAGGAGTAGATAGACCTGCTTTAGCAGGAATTTTACCAGCATATAAGAGTAGATTAGTTTTAATGGATTGCGGAGCAAATACAAATTGCAAACCAATTAATCTTTTACAATTTGCACAGATGGCAAGTATATATTTGGAAACTACTATTGGAGTTGAAAAACCAAAAGTAGGGTTATTAAATATAGGAACAGAGGAAACTAAGGGAAATGACTTAATGAAAGAGTCATATAAACTTTTAAAAGAGAGAAGTCAAGAACTTGGTGTTAACTTTATTGGAAATGTAGAAGGAAGAGATGCCTTTTCTGGAAATGTAGATATTGTAGTAACTGATGGGTTCACAGGTAATAACTTTTTAAAAGCAGTTGAAGGTTTGGGAAAATTTGTAAAAAGGACTTTATCAGAAAGTTTAAAGAAAAATTTACTATCCAAAATAGCCGCACTTCCAAGTATGCCAGCAATAAAAAGATTTGCTAAGAGTGTAGACTACAAAGAATATGGAGGAGCATTATTCTTAGGTGTTAATATGCCAGTGGTAAAAGCACATGGAAGCAGCGATGAAAAAGTATTTGAATTTACAATAAAACAGGCTGAACAATTTGTAAAAAACAGAGCAGTTGATAAATTAAAAGAACAATTTACAAAAGAAATTACTAAAAATGATAATAAATGAAATATTTAATAAATAAAAATAAAATATTTACAAAAAGTGCTTGACAATTGTTAATACTTGTATTATCTTTTAGGTAAAGAATGTAAGCAAACAATAAAGGAGGTGTAAGGATAATGAGTTCAGAAGAAGTATTTGAAAAAGTAAAAGAAACAATTATAGAACAATTAGGTGTTGCTGATACAGCAGTTACTATGGAGGCAGCCTTTATAGATGATTTAGGAGCTGATTCATTAGATATAGTTGAACTAATTATGGCATTAGAAGAAGAATTTGATATGGAAATTCCTGACGCTGATGCAGAAAAAATAGTTACAGTAGGCGATGTTGTTGAATACATAAAAGAGCATGTTGCTTAATAGAAAATAATATAAAGAATGGTATAGTTGTAGACTATACTGTTTTTTTATTGTATAGGAAAAATCGAAGATTTTTCCTATACAACAAGGTTAAGTTTCCTTGAGCTGTATATGTGGCGAAGTCATTTTTATTATTCTTTATTTTTTTAAACCAATAGGGACGGAGAATTTTGGCATACCCAATACCTAATTTTTCATCGAAGATGTTGATATAATACTTTTCTTCGCTCCAACCCCAGCTGCCTAAGAATGTATAATGCAAATTTCCACTAGTGAAACTTTGCATAACACATTCTAAGTTGCTGGTCCCCACGAAACCACGCTCATCAAAGTATTATATCAACATCTTCTTAAGTTAAAACGTGCCAAAATTCTCCGTCCCTATTGGCACAATTTTCTTGCATAAAAATTAGACGTTGTGATATAATTGGCAAAGAAAGAGGTGGAAGTATGAATAAAATTTTAATTAAAGATGGAAAAGCATTGCTCTTTAAAAATGAAGATGTTGTAATTGAAGATAGAGATATTTTAATTGAAGATGGAAAAATAATAAAAATAGAAGAAAATATACAAGAAAAAGCAGACAAAGTTATAAATGCACAAAATCATATTGTTATGCCAGGTTTAATAAACACACACGCACACATTCCAATGAGTATATTTAGAGAAACTACAGAAGGATGTAAGTTATATGAGTGGCTTAATGATAAAATTTGGCCAATAGAAGAAAAATTGACAAGGGACGATATATATTGGGCAAGTATGCTATCATATATTGAAATGATTAGTACAGGAACTACTTGTGTAAATGACCAATATTTTATGCCAGAGCAAATTAGAGAAGCTGCTGTAAAGTGTAAAATTAGGGCAGTTATTACAAGACCAATTGTTGATATTGGAGCTGATTTACAAGAAAAGGTAAATGAGTTTAAAGCACTTTATAAGTCAAAAGATGATAATGATGACTTGATTACATACTCAGTTGCTCCACATTCATTATATACCTGTTCAGATAAAGCGTTAGAAGCATGTGCTGATTTGGCAAAAGAATATAATTTACCAATACATGTACACTTTTTAGAAAGCATTGATGAAATAGAAGATATAAAAAATAAACATGGTAGACCAGCAATTCAAGTATTAAAAGACTATTTTTATGATGTACATACAATATTAGCACATTGTGTAAAATTATCAGATGAAGATATAGAAATTTTAAAAACTATGGATTGTGGTATTGCACATAATCCTATATCAAATTTAAGGCTGGGTTGTAAAATAGCTGATACAACTAAATATTTAAAACAAGGTTTAAATGTAGCACTTGGTACAGATGGACAAGGTTCAGGTAGCAATATGGATATGTTTGAGGCTATGAGAGTGGCATGTTTAGCTCAAGGTGGAATACATGAAAATGAAGAAAGAATTACCGCTAAAGATGCAGTTAAAATGGCAACAATAAATGGTGCTAAACTATTACAATTAGACGATAAAATAGGAAGTATTGAAGTTGGGAAAGATGCAGATATAATTTTAGTAAATATAGAAGAAAAATTAGATAACATTACAATGCTTCCAAATCTAAATGAAATTGCAAATTTAGTATATAATACATCAGGAAGAAATGTTGATACTACAATTGTAAAGGGAAATATTCTAATGGAAAATAGAATTATAAAAAATATAGATGTTAATGAAGCTATAAATAAATGTAATCAAATATTAAAAAGATTAGGCTAGTAAAAAAAATCTACTATATTGTTTAGTAGATTTTTTCTATACAACAAGGTTAAGTTTCCTTGGACTGTATGGGTTGCAAAGCAAACCTGTACATATGACGAAGCCACTTTTCTTATTATAATTGTAGAACATAGAAATAATCTTAAAACTATTGGAAAATCAATAAATATATGATATAATCACATTGTGATTTTTACAAAAGATATTAGATACATATAGGATTACAATTTATAAAAAGGATTGAAATTTTATGAATAATAAATATGATGAAAGAGTTAAAGAACTAATAAAAAAAGGTTATAATTTGGAACTAATATCTTTTGAATTTGAAATTCCAATAAAACAACTAGAAACATATAAAAAACAAATAATGCAAGAAAAGCAAGCAGTAGAACAAAATTCTATGAGTAATGATGTAACTCGTAAAAAAATAGAAAATATGATTATAAAATATAATATACTTTTTAAATCTGATGGAAATAAACAAGAACCAAAAAAAGAACAAGATGAATTAAGTGGAGAAGAAATAGACAGACTTGTACAAAAAATAGAAATACTAATACATAGCGTAGACAGAAAAAGTAGTAGTAATTTGAAAGCTATTATTAAAACATATATAAGACAATTAGGCGATGCAATTAGTAAAAAAGCTGAAAAAACAAATGATATAGAAGAACTTGAAAGACTTTCTAGAAAAATTACACCTAAAATATGTAAAGAGAGTGTAATTAGAATGAATGGAATTAAATCACTAATCCAGTCAAAAATATCAAAAATAAAACAAGATGAATTTGTTAGACAATTAAAAGAAAATGTACCAAAGGAAATTGAACAAGTTGTTGAAGGGGTAGCAGATGGTACACTTGATATTGATATGGCAAATGAAGTAATCAATAATGAAGCCAAAAGGAGAGTAGAAAAATCTTCAAAAGGTAAATTTGCATTAACAGAAGAAAGACAAAAAAGACAAATTTTTATGCAAATAAATACGGCATTAAGAGAAAATGGCGAAAAATATCCTATAAAAGACTTAAAAGTAACAGCTGAAAAATTAGTACAACTCGAAAATCTTGGTCAATTACAATTAGCAGAAATAACAGTAAGAAATTCAATTTCTAGAAAAGAATTTGCTACTGCAAAAGCAATTTGTGGTATTTTTGCTTCAAGAGTAAAACCAGATGAATCAAAACATATAGCATCATTAAGAAAACAAGTAAAATTAGCAGAGCTTGGAGAAATGGCTAAAGGTATGTTAACAAATTGTAAAACATACAGACAACAAGAAGAATATTATAACTTGTTGGAAGCTACAATGAAAACAGAAGGTATAAAGCCAAATCAAGTACCAATAGGTAAATTAAGTGATGGCACTGTGATATATTTAGGAAGAGTATGGAATGAAGAAAAACAACGCTAATAAAACTTAAGAAAAGGTGAAGTAACAAATGTATTTAAAAAGAATAGAAATGCAGGGATTTAAGTCTTTTGCAGATAAAACAGTATTAGAATTTAAACCAGGAATTACAACAGTAATTGGACCAAATGGTTCTGGAAAAAGTAATATATCAGATGCAATTCGTTGGGTATTAGGAGAGCAAAGTATGAAGTCTTTAAGAGGTGCAAAATCTGAGGACATCATTTTTGCAGGAACACAAGCAAGAAAATCATTAGGCTTTGCAGAAGTATCAATTGTAATTGACAACAATGATAACAAACTTCCTATTGAATACTCAGAGGTAACAGTTACAAGAAAAATATATCGTAGTGGTGAAACAGGTTACTTTATAAACAAAGTTCCTTGCCGTTTAAAAGATATTTTGGAACTATTTATGGATACAGGTATTGGTAAAGACGGGTATAGCATAATAGGTCAAGGTAAAATTGACGAAATTTTAAGTAATAAATCAGAAGATAGAAGACACATTTTTGAAGAGGCAGCTGGAATAGTTAAATATAGAACTAGAAAGCAAGAATCAGAGAAAAAACTAGAGCAAACAAAATTAAATTTACTTCGTATAAATGATATATTAGCTGAAATTGAAGCAAATATTGAGCCTTTGAAATTGCAATCAGATAAAGCAAAACAATTTTTAGATTTAAGAGAAGAACTTAAATCTATTGAGGTTGGGCTATTTATATATAATATTAATACATATAAAGAAAAGCTAGAACAACTTGTAAAAGACGAAGATATTATTACTTCTCAAAAAGAAGCGGAAGATAGCAAAATGGAAGTATTACAAGCCTCAAAAGAAGAGCTAAGACAAGTAGTAGATGATATTACAGCACAAATTGAAAATATGCAAAATATTGGGTTTGAGAGCTCAAATAAAATAGAAAAAATAAATTCTGAAATAGGTATATCAAATGAAAGAATACAAAATAACAGTGCAAATAAACAAAGGCTTGAAGATGAAGTATTAGAAGTAAAAAACAGAATAGAAGAACTAAAAGAAGAACAAAAACAAAAATTAGAAAAGAAAACAAATTTAACATCTAATAAGCAAAAGTTTGAAAAGGAGTTAGCAGAAAAAGAAGCAGAACTTGCAGAATTAACAAAAAAATTATCTGATAAAGAATTAGAAATAGAAAGCAAAAAGCAAATTGCACAAGATAATATAGACAAAAAATATGAATTAGCAGCAGAAATAAATACACAAGATGCTAATTACGAAAACTTAGAAAAACGTAAAAAGCAATTAAAAAATGAAATTGATTCAGTTATATCTGAATTAGATTCTACAAGATATGGAAAAAATGAAATTTCAAGAGGATTTTATGACATAGAAGCAAAGAGAAATGCAGCAGCTGAAAAGCTAGAAAAAAGTGTTCAAGAAAAAGAGCAAAATATGCAAAAACTAAAACAATATGAAGAAGAAATTTCAAAACTTACATATACACAAAGAATGAAACAAGCAAGACATCAATTCTTAATTGAAACTGAAAAAGAAAAAGAAGGATATAATAAAACAGTTAAATCTTTATTAGTAGCATGTGATAAAGATTCAAGTTTAAATAAAGGAATTCATGGAGTTTTAGCAAATCTAATTTCAGTTGAAAAAGAATATGAAACAGCAATTGAAATGTGTTTAGGACAAGCATTGCAAAATGTTGTAACATCAACAGAACAAGATGCTAAAAAAATGATTGAATATTTAAGAACAAACAGCCTAGGTAGAGCATCATTTTTACCAATATCATCTGTTCAAGGTAAAAAGTTAGATAAATTAACTAAAATGGATGGAGTAATTGGAATTGCATCAGATTTAGTAAAATGCAAAAAAGAATATGAGCAAATAATTTTAAGTTTATTAGGAAGAACAGTAGTTGTTCAAGATATGGATACAGCTATTGCACTTGCTAAAAAAGATAAATATTCATTTAGAATAGTAACTTTAAAGGGTGATATTATAAGTTCTAGTGGTTCTATTTCAGGAGGTAGTGTACAAACTAAAACAGTAAATATTTTGGGAAGAAGCAGAGAAATTGAAGAACTAGAAAAAGAACTTAAGAAATTAGAAAAACAAATTGCTGACAAAACAGTAGAAAAAGAAGAGTATGCATCATCTATTGGAGATAGTATTGAACAAACTGCAAAACTTGAAAAAGAATTACAAGAAATTGAAATAGTATATGCAACAGAAAAACAAAAAATGGTTGCAGTTGAGGAAAATATTACTCGTTTGGAAAATAGGCTAGCTAAATTAAAAGAAGAAGTTACACAAACAGAAAAACAAAAAGAGGAAAATAGACTTTTAAAAGAGCAAAAAGAAGCGGAAATACAAACTCTAACACAACAAATAGAAGAGTTAAACAAAGTAATAGAGGAATTTGCATTAAATAACAAAGATAATCAAAAATATATTGATGATTTGAATTTTGATATTACTAATTTAAAAATATCAGTTTCATCTTTTGATGAAAGTGAAAGTTCAATTGAGGAAATGGTAGAAAGAATTTCACAAGATATTAAAAATAATGAGCAAAGCATTGAAAACAAAAATCAAAATATATTAGCAATAACTGAAGAAAATACTAAATTAGAACAAACTATTACAGAATATAATGCTCAAATAGAACAAATCAAACAAGAAGTAACAAATAGTGGAACTAAAGTTGAAGAACTAAAACAAGAAAGAATTGCTAAAAATGAAAAGTTAGTAAATACAGAAAATGAAATTCAAAGTCAATTTTCTACATTAGAAAGTTTAAAGGAACAAATTATAAAACTTGATGTTAAGAAAACAAAATTAGAGCAAGACTTACAACAAGTAGTTGAAAGTTTATGGAATGAATATGAACTAACACCAAATAGTACAGAAGAATATCAAAAGCCTAATAATGTAGCAACAGCACAAAAACAAGTAAATAGTTTGCGTAATAAGATAAAAGACTTAGGAAGTATAAATATCGATTCTATTGAAGAATATAAAAAGACTAAGGAAAGATATGACTTCATGTCTGAACAACGCTTAGATTTGGAAAATACAGCATCTAAATTAAGAAAAATTATAGGCGATATGACAACAACAATGCAAAATCAATTTAAAGAAAAATTTGAACTTATAAATAAAAACTTTAATGAAGTATTTACAGAGTTATTTAATGGTGGAAAAGCAGAGTTAATATTAGAAAATGAAGAGAATATTTTAGAATGTGGAATTGATATTAGAGTTCAACCACCAGGCAAA
This sequence comes from uncultured Clostridia bacterium, assembly GCA_934122125.1. Classification (GTDB taxonomy): domain Bacteria; phylum Bacillota; class Clostridia; order TANB77; family CAG-508; genus CAG-273. The sequence continues at coordinate 9,596 of CAKOVW010000034.1, forward strand.
AAACTTCAAAATATGATGTTATTATCAGGTGGAGAAAAGGCATTTACAGCAATAGCGCTATTATTTGCAATATTAAAAATAAATCCAGCACCATTCTGTATACTAGACGAAATTGAGGCAGCATTAGATGATGTTAATGTTTACAGATTTGCAGAATATTTAAAGAAATTCTGCAAACAAACACAATTCTTAGTAATAACACATAGAAAAGGAACAATGGAAGCAGGAGATTCAGTATATGGTGTAACTATGGAAGAAAACGGAATAAGTAAGCTATTATCAATTAAATTAAAATAAACAAAAAAAGGATGTCATTTTTCAAAAATGACATCCTTTTTTTAGGTATTATCCTATTTTTTTATTGTATTCTTCTAAGGCTTCTAAGGCATATTGAGTATCTGTCAAACAAGGTAAATATTTTTTACCATATTTTTGTCTTGTTTCATTACCTTTTCCAGTAATTAAAATAACACTATTTGGATTATCTAAAATAGCTTCCTTTATAGCCTCTCCACGGTCCTCAATAATTTTATATTCTCCATGTTCTTTAACAACGTATTCAGCAATTTCCTTGCAAATATCAACAGTTTCTTCTGGACCAGGATCTTCAGCTGTTAAGTAACTAACTTTTGAATGAATACCAGAAAGTGTACCTAAATCCCTCCTACGAAGTTGAGCTTTTCCGCCAGGGCAACCAAATACTGTAATTATATTTTTATCAGGATATTCTTGCTTAGTAGACTCATATAATTTTTGAAAACTTAATTTATTATGAGCGTAATCTACAATAACAATAATATTTCCATCTTTACTAACATGTGCTTCCATTCTACCACTTGCTCTAGCAACTTTTAAACCATTATAAATATTTTTAAATGGAATATCTAAAACCATTGCAGTAGCAATTGCAGCCAAGGCATTTTCTACATTAAATAAACCAGGCATAGTTAGTAATATTTCTTCATCAAATTTAGCGGTTTTAACTCTAAAAGAAATTGAAGTATGACTTAGCTTTTTAATATCATAAGCAAATATATCAGCTCTTTCGTTTTTTGTGCTAAATGTAATAATTCTTTTTGATTTTTGAGCATTTTCTAAAATACGGTCAATATAGTCTGAGTCTAAATTTACACAAGCATTTTCCACTTGGTTAAAAAACTTTAATTTAGAAGCAAAATAGTCTTCAAAATTAGGGTGCTCAATTGTACTAATATGGTCCTCAGAAATATTTAAAAATACACCAACTTTATATAAAACATCATGAACTCTATCTAATTTTAATGCTTGGCTACTAACTTCCATAACTAAATTTTGCATTTTGCAGTCAACAGCATTTGCAATATGTTCTTGCAAATCAATAGATTCAGGGCTAGTAATTAACGACTCTTTACATTCTTTACCATCATAAGTATCAATAGAAGAAACTATTGCAGTATCTGGTAAGTTATGTTCTTTCATATAATCATCTAAAATACTTTTTATATAATAAGCAGTTGTTGATTTTCCTTTTGTACCAGTAAGACCAATCATATTTATTTTATCAGCTGGAAAATCATAATACATACAAGAAACAGTAGCCAAGGCTTTTCTTATATCATTTACAACAATATGAGGAAAATCTGGATCTGTTACATTTTCAGGTTCTGCAATATATGCAGTAGCACCTTTTACAATTGCTTCATTTAAATATTCTGGTTTGTAGTTTAAACCTTTACAAATATACAAAGTGTTACTAGTAACTTCTTTTGAATTATGTTCTAACCTTTCAATAGAAGTGTTTAATATGGTATCACATAAACACACATCTTCTATTAAATTTTCTTTTTTTAAAATATCAATATAATCTTTTAATAAATAACGTTTCATAAAAGCTCCTTTTATAAATTCTGTTAATATTTTATATCAAAAAATAATAAAAATCAATACTATAGCATAAACCTAGTACAAGCATCATATAATTAACTAAATTAAAACAAAGGAGGATAATTATGTGGTACACAATGTCTACGAAAGAAGTAGAAAAACAAATGCAAACTAATATTGAATTAGGATTAGATGAAAAGCAAATAGAGGACAAGCAAGTAAAGTTTGGACTGAATAAGCTGGAAGAAAAAAAGAAAGAGAGTATTTTTATAAAATTTATAAAACAATTTAATGACTTTATGATAATTATATTAATAATTGCTTCAATTATTTCAGCAGTAGTAGCAAGGCTGGAAGGAAGCAATGATTATTTTGACTCAATTATAATAATTGCAATTGTAGTATTTAATGCAATTATGGGGTTAGTACAAGAAGCAAAGGCAGAAAAGTCATTAGAAGCACTTAAAAAAATGACTGCACCAACTTGTAAGGTGAAAAGAAATGGAAAGATATGCACCATAAAAAGTGAGCAGGTAGTTCCAGGAGATATTGTATTACTAGAAGCTGGAAATTATGTTCCAGCAGACTGTAGATTAATTTCAAGTTCAAATTTAAAAATAGAGGAGTCCAGTTTAACAGGTGAAACAGTACCAGTT
>CAKOVW010000035.1 GCA_934122125.1 uncultured Clostridia bacterium
ACAGTAGTACTAAATGCATTAAGATTAAGTAGGAAGTAGTAAATTATGAACTATTTAGATACAGCAAATAAAAGAACTTTAGAATACTTTAAAGTATTAGAGCCAGATTTTCCAGAATGGTTATGGGAATATATAAATACAGAGGCTTTATTTAAACAAAACTATATAAGTGTTACTTGCGGGACAATTTATAGTGATTTATTTGAAAGCAGTTATTTTTATTCAAGTTTAGAGCATTCGATTGGTGTAGCTTTAATAGTTTGGCATTTTACACATGATAAAAAACAAACTCTAGCTGGACTTTTTCATGATATTGCAACACCAGTATTTAAACATTGCATAGATTTTTTAAATGGTGATTATATGACTCAAGAGTCAACAGAAGACTTAACTACAGAAATAATATCAAATTCTTCTGAAATAATGAGCTTATTGAAAAGAGATAATATTAAATTAGAAGAAATAAATGATTATCACAAATACCCAATAGCAGACAATGATACACCAATGCTTTCTGCTGACAGATTAGAATATACTTTATCAAATGCACTATTTCACTATAATAAATTAAATTTGAAAGAAATTGAAGAAATATATAATGATATAACAATTCAATCAAATGAAAATAATGTGCAAGAATTAGGCTTTAAAACTTTAGATATTGCAATGAAATTTGTTAGAATAATGTCTAAGATGTCTATAATTTATATTGAAGAAAGAACAAGATACTCAATGCAATTTTTAGCAGATATTGTTAAAAAGCTAAATGAAGAAAAGTTAATAACAATAGATGATTTGTATAACAAAAAGGAAAGCGACGTAATTAAAATTATTGAAAACTCTAGATACTCAGAAGTATATGATATTTGGAAAAATGCTAAAAAGATTAACATATCAAATCAACAACCTGAAAATGTATATTTTGTTCACCATGGAGCCAAAAGAAGATATATTAACCCTTTAGTTAATGGAAAAAGAATAATATTGCTTGAAGAAGAAGCAAAAGAGCCTATAGATAAAGTATTAAATTATGATATGTCAGCATATATTTGGCTAGATTTCAATTTTTAAAAAGGATGTGAGAAGATGTTAGATTTAGAAGAAAACTCTAAAAAATTACAAGAACTAAAAAAACGTTTAGAACAGATAGGTGATTCACTTTGATGTAGAAAACAAAGAAAAAGAGTTAAAAGAGTTAGAAAGTAAAACAACAGAAAACGATTTTTGGAATGATACAGATAATAGCTCAAAAGTTTTAAAACAAATTAATAACTTAAAATCAAAAGTGGAAGGCTTTAAAAAATTAAATAATGAACTCAATAATTTACTTGAAATGAGTGAGCTTTTACAAGCTGAAGAAGACGAAGAATTAGCTAAAGAGTTGTTGAAGTCCACATATACATTAGAAAAAGACATAGAGAAATTGGAAATAACTACTTTATTATCTGGAAAGTATGATAACAATAATGCAATACTAACCATTCATCCAGGGGCAGGAGGAACAGAGGCTCAGGATTGGGCTGAAATGTTATATAGAATGTATACAAGATGGGCGAATGCTAATGGTTATGAAGTAAAAGAACTTGATTATCTTGAAGGTGATGAAGCAGGGCTAAAAAGTGTTACTTTTTCTGTAAATGGTGATTATGCCTATGGATACTTAAAAGGTGAAATGGGAGTACATAGATTAGTTAGAATTTCACCATTTGATGCAGGAGGAAGAAGACATACATCTTTTGCTTCTGTCGAGGTTTTACCAGAAATAACAGATGATATTGAATTAGATATCAACCCTGATGATATAAAAATGGATGTTTATAGGGCGTCTGGTGCAGGTGGTCAACATATAAATAAGACATCATCTGCAGTAAGACTAACACATATTCCAACAGGAATTATTGTAGCATGTCAAACTGAACGTTCACAATTTCAAAACAGAGATACTGCAATGAAAATGCTAAAATCTAAACTATTAAATTTAAAAGAAAAAGAGCAAAAAGATACAATTGACGAATTAAAAGGCATACAAATGGATATTGCATGGGGAAGCCAAATTCGTTCTTATGTATTTTGTCCATATACTTTAGTAAAAGACCATAGAACTAATTATGAGGTTGGAAATGTTCAGGCTGTAATGGATGGAGATTTAAATGGATTTATTGATAGTTATTTAAAATTTAATTTGGAAAAGTAACAAAAAAATTTAATAAACATATTATATACAAGTCAAGTTTAAAATTAAATTGGCTTGTATTTTTTGTATAAGGATTAGTGGTTCTTATGAAAGTAATTAAATTTGGAGGAAGCTCAATTGCTGATACTAATAAGCTAAAACTAGCTGCGCAAAAGACTATTTCATTTTTAGAAAGTGGGGAAAAGGTAGTTGCTATTTTATCAGCGCAAGGTAAAACAACAGATAATTTAATAAAAGAAGCAAAAGAATTGACAGATAAGCCAAATAAAAGAGAATTAGATGCTTTAATGTCTGTTGGAGAGCAAATGGCATGTAGCAAGTTTGCAATATTATTACATAGCTTAGGCTATAAAGCTGTTTCATTAACAGGATGGCAATCTGGAATAGTAACTGACTCAAATTATACAGAAGCTAAAATTCAAGACATATACCATAAAATGATTTGGAGTGAACTGGAAACTAATGATGTTGTGGTTATAACAGGCTTTCAAGGAATAAATGAAAATAACAATATAACAACATTAGGAAGAAATGGCTCAGACACGACAGCTATAGCAATTGCAGCTGCTTTAGAACAGGAAGAATGCTATATTTTTACAGATACGAATGGTGTTTATGATAAAGATCCATATAAGCATAAAAATGCTAAAAAGTTAGATTATATTTCTTATGAGGATATGGAAAAAATGGCTAAAAATGGCGCTAAAGTTTTACATGATAGATGTGTAATATTAGCTAAAAAATACGGTGTAAAAATAATAGTTAAAAATACATTTAATGATGAAATAGGAACAATTGTAGGAAAGTAATAAATACTTTCCTTTATTTTTGTTCTAAAAAAGACAAGACCTGAATATATATAAATAGACTGTTTTTAAGGAGTGATGGATATGCCATTAGAAGAAAGAAAATCAATGTCAAGTATGACAAATGTTATTCAAAATATTGTTCTAGAAAATAGAGAAAAATTAAATATTTCTGGAGTACTAGATGTACTTAGTTTTGACGATCAAATAGTTATTTTAGAAACTGAATTAGGGTTACTTACCGTTAAAGGAGAAAATTTGAGAATAAATAAATTGAGCTTAGATACATCAGAAGTTACAATAGATGGCACAATTTATCAACTTGCGTATAGTGAAAAAGATAGTATGGAAAAGGGTGGAGGATTTCTAGGAAAGATTTTCAAATAAGACATTGTAAAATAATTAGAATTTTTACTGTGTCAAGCTCAAATTGAAAGGAATGAGTTTAAAATGGAGCAACTACTTTGTCTGATTGCTTTCACAGTTACAGGAATAGTTATAGGTGTTTTGTTTGATATTTTTAGGATACTGCGTAGAAGTTTTAAAACAGCTGATTGGCTAACAACTTTGCAGGATATTTTATTTTGGATTTTAGCAGGTTTTGTCATATTATTTTCAATATTTAAATTTAATAATGGAGAGATTAGAAGTTATATATTTGTGGGAATTGCACTAGGAGTATTGATTTATATGCTTACACTTAGTAAATATATTGTAAAATATTCAGTTATTATAATAAAATTTTTGAAAAAAATAATATCTTATCCAATAAATTTAATTTTAAAAATATTCAATTTTTTATTTGTTAAACCTATAAAATTTTTAGCACAAAAAATATCTACATTTTTCAAAAAAATATTTCAAAATACAACAAAGATTATGAGGAAAAAAGCAAAAAATAAAATTAAATTGCAAGAAAAAGAAGGAATTTTATGAAATTTGTAGAAAAAGTAATTATAGTGTGTTATAATATTACAAGAAAATTAATTAAGGAATGAAAAGTACAGATGAAAAACAAAAAGATAAATTTAAAAAGGATTATAATTATTGCTATACTGATTTATGTAGTTTATACATTTTTTGTACAGCAAAAAGAGTTAAATGCATATAAGGCAGATAGTGAAAGATATACAGAGCAAATTGCTGCTGAAGAAGAAAAAAAGGAGCAATTACTTGAAACAAAATCAAATATAAATTCAAAAGAATATATTGAGGAAGTAGCTAGAAAAAAGCTAGATATGTACTTACCAAATGAAAAAGTATATATAGATATTAGTAAATAATTTTTGTACCAATAAATATAGTTTTGCAATGATGAGGAATCAAGTTCCTCTTCATTGTTGTTTATTCAATTATTTTAATCTAAATTTTAAATTCTAATTTTATAATCCAAAAATTAAGATAAATATAGTAAAAAAATGGACAAGTTATATAAATTTGTCTATTCATATAAATTTTATAATGGGGGAAATTATATGGATTTAGAAAATTATACGTTAGTAGAATTACGTCAACTTGCAAAAGAAAAAGGTGTAAAAAATAGTTCAAAGTTAAGAAAAGATGAGCTTATAGATGAATTATCAAAATTAGATAATGAATCAATTAAAAATAATGACACAGGAGAGCTAGAATACGATGGCAGTTACGTTGCAACAGATGTAACTACAAGTAGTCTTGCAGACTCATCAAATGGGACATATAAGCTAACAAATGCCGATGACAGAATTGTTGAAGGTATATTAGAAGTATTACCTGATGGATATGGATTTTTAAGAGGAGAAAATTACTTATCTACACCAAAGGATGTATACATATCACCTATTCAAATTAGAAGATTTAGATTAGACAAAGGTGATAAAATAAAAGGTATTGCAAGACAACCAAAAGAGGGTGAAAAATTCCCAGCATTGATTTATGTTGGAGAGGTAAATGGTGAAGTACCAGAAAAAGCATATAGAAGACAAAAATTTGATGATTTAACTCCAATATATCCAGAAGAAAGAATTAAATTGGAAACAGTCCAAAATGAATATGCAATGAGAATTATTGACTTAATGTCGCCAATTGGAAAAGGTCAAAGAGGAATGATAGTTGCTCCTCCAAAAGTTGGAAAAACAACATTGCTAAAGAAAATTGCCAATAGCATTACAACAAATAATCCTGAGATAGAGCTAATAGTACTTTTAATAGATGAACGTCCAGAAGAAGTTACAGATATGAAACGTAGCATTAAAGGAGATGTTATATATTCTACTTTTGATGAATTACCTGAACATCATGTAAAAGTAGCAGAAATGGTATTAGAAAGAGCTAAAAGATTAACAGAACAAAAGAAAGATGTAGTTATATTATTAGATAGTATTACTCGTTTAGCAAGAGCATATAACTTATCTATACCATCTTCAGGAAGAACATTATCTGGTGGTTTAGATCCAAGTGCATTACATAAACCTAAAAAATTCTTTGGTGCAGCTAGAAATATAGAAAATGGCGGAAGTCTAACAATTTTAGCAACAGCTCTAACAGAAACAGGAAGTAGAATGGATGACGTTATATTTGAGGAATTTAAAGGTACTGGTAATATGGAAGTTCACTTAGACAGAAAATTGTCAGAAAAGAGAATTTTCCCAGCAATTGATATAAATAAATCTGGAACTAGAAGAGAAGAATTGTTATTAACTAAAAAAGAATTAGAAACAGTATTTGCATTAAGAAAAGCAATGTCAACAATGTCAGTTGCAGAAGTTACCGAAGAATTAATTACTCAAATGGTTGCAACAAAAAATAATGATGAATTTTTAGATAAGATGTCATATTTTTTAAAAAATGCAAAATAGGTTAATTATGATATATTTATATTTTGGGGCATACAGAGGAGATGCCTTAAAATATAAATATGTTATTGCGCAAAATCAAAGTTTTGTGCAATTGAGTGGAGGGAAATTTGCCTATATATACTATATAGCTCCTCTCCTGCTACTTTTTGCTTCTATCATCCTTACATTATAACTGTCTATAGCTTTGTTTTATATTCTGTTTATTATATTTTATATTATTCAATTATTTTTGACTTTCTAAAATCAATTCTAAGCCTTTTAAAATTTTTATCTGTATAATTTCATTTCAAAATTATATAACTTTTTTATAAATTTTTGATTACTGGTTATATTTTAAATATCAGACTGTTTTTTAGACATATAACTTGTTGGCTAAAAAATAAAAATGCCTTAAAATCGATTTTATGGCGTCGCTTTTTAGGACTTTTTTGAGGTTTTATAAAAGTCAATAAAAATCAACATTTTGTATCATTCTTAGAATAACTTATACAATTTTTGTTTTGGATGAATAATTATAAACGATAAACTTGTTAACTCTAATATTAAAACGTCTTAAAAACGATTTTAGAGTGTTTGATAATTAAAATATTTTATATAATAAAAATTTAATTATCAATTATATACTGAGTAAATTTTTATGAAAATGATTTTTAACTTTTGATAAATTTATAATTTAAAGTTTATAAATATTTTTATCAAAAAAAGTTTGCTAATAATTAGCAAACTTTTTTTTAATATATTTTTTATAATTTTATTGTTAAAAAATTTTATTTATATTTATTTCTAATTTTAACTTTATCATTATTCATTTTTTAAAATTAAAATATTTAAATTTAATATTTTCTTATTTCAATATTCTCTCCCTCTCTCCTACTCCGCATTTTTGTAACGAATCTCATTTTCTTGTGTTTTTGGTTATTATTTCATTTTTCCAGTCAGCTTCATAATTGTTTCTATTACACCATATATAAATTAAACTTAAATAATCAAATTTATTATAAAATTTTTGTATTTCATTAAATTTTATAACATTTTGCGCTTTTGCCTTTTTTATTTTTTTATTAAACTCTATATAATGAAATGGATTGTATAATGTTCTTACTCCCAATAAATCATATTTATACGTTTTTTCTTCTCTTTGAGAAATAAATTTTCCACCAGCAAAGATGCTTCCGGCTGGAATTTTTTTTGCAACAGTAGTTCCCATACCAATTACAGAATTTTCTTCTATTACAACTCCACCAGCAATATTAACATTAATTCCAATCCATACATGTTCTTTTATAATAACTTCTTTATAAATATTAGATAATCCATATGGCATAAACAAATCTTCTTTGTAATCATGATTGTAAGTCATAATGGTGCAGTTATAGCTTATTATTGTACCAGAACAAATTGTAAGACCACCTATACAATTACTATAAAAATTATTGCCAATATAAACATTATCACCAATAATCAATTTTTGTGGATTATCAAATATACAATTTTTAGATATTACTACATTTTTTCCAATCTTAGCACCTTGTTTTTTTAATTTTGAAATTCTTCTATGGTTAATATAATACTTCATAGCATTTGAAATAAATTCAATAGTCTTTTTCATTTTTTACCTCTATATAATATATTTTCTTATAGCTTCATCTTGCATTTGTGCTTCTTCCGAAATTTCCTGTATTTTGTTATCATCTACTAATTTAAAGTGTTCAAGTAATAATTCATTATTATCTTCTAACTCGCTTATGTGTAAAATAGGCAATTCAAGATGTAAATCTTCTATTACTCTATCTATTTTTTGACTATATGACACCACGTATATTTTTTGCATTGAAATTAATGATAATATCATTGCATGAAAACGTGAGCATATCATATATTCCATTAAACTATATTGATTTATAAATTCAGCAACATCTCCTGTGTATTCAACGCTATGTAAATGGCTTTCATTTGGAAATAATTTAAGAATATCTTTTATTGTGTTTTCGTCGCCTTCATATTTACAAAACGAAAATAGAAATACATCTTTTCCTAAAGAAATATAATTTTTTATATTTTTTTCAAGAAATTTCATATATTTTTCATTTTTATTTTTTAAATCTTTTCTGATGTTTAAGTCTATTAATGATACTCCAACTGTATTTTTTTGCTTTTTAACTTTAGGAATATTGTAACTAAATGCAAGATCTGGCGCATAACGAACTGTTTCAATATCTTTAAATAAATTATAAGAATACAAATCTCTAAAGCAAATATCAGTACACTCTTTGAAATCTTTTTTTGATAATTCAAAATACTCCTGAGTTTGATATGGACCAAAATTACAACTTATATAGCAAAATGGTTTGTTATTTTCTTTGCATCTTTTTACAAAATCATAAAACTTTTCTGAAAGATTGTAGCAATGACCACCTTCCATAAAAATAGAGCCACCAATATAAACATATGCGTCATATTCATTTACGTCTAATTGGTATAATTCTTCGTCAGTATCTTCTCCATATATAACATGCAAGTTATTATATTTATCTAATATATCTACAAATTCATATTTATTGTGTTTTATGTAAAAGTCAATATTTTTATATTTTTCTAATAGCATAGTTAAAAACAAATCATCACCAAAATTTTTTCTTAAATAAGCCATTATAAATACTTTTTTCATTTTTCTATTCCTTTCTATAATTATGGTTCAGCATTCATAATCCAATTAAATAGCAAGGCACCAATTAATTGGTGCCTTGTTGAGGTATTGCTTTAAAAGCTCATGTCAAACTTCACAGTGGCTGAGTAGAACTTTCTAAATCTTTCCAATGTGGAGTAATTCTTGGATATGTTCTTCAGAAAATATCCTTTTTTCTGGTCATACTGTACCACATATACTTCAGGTACATGCATAGGCATTCTGTGTTCTCTGTAGAACAACACCATTTTTCCATGTTGGTCTTGCACGATTTTCCACCTATGGATAGAACGGCTGCTTGCAAATAGAGGCCATCCAATCCTTACAGCCTTAGCTTTCAATGGTGAATAGAGAACGTGGGTGTTCGGCTTATCAATGTAAGCCATTTTGCGGAACAAATCCAGATCTTCAAATTCACAGGGCTTTGCTTCACGATAACTGTAATCGCCTACCAGATTAACCCGTTTCATCTAAAGCTACCTCCTTAAAAAATATTCACTCCTGTGTTAGAATGTAGCATCATTATATCACATTGAAAGTTTAAAGTAAACTTAATAATCTACATTTTCCAAATATTTTAATTTTATAGGAGATTTTTCTCTAAAATTAAAATAATACGGTTTAATTCCTTTTAAATATTGTCTGTAAAATAAAATGTTTCCATCAACATCTTCTATTTTTATATTTGGAAATGTTTTTATCATTTTTTCATCTCCAAAGTATTTTAATATAAATTCTTTTTGCTTTGTATCTTTAATATATATTTTTTCATATTGTTCATCTATTTTTTGTTTATTTGCAACATTTAAATTGTTATTATATACAATTCTTATTGTAAACATTTGCATTGCATAACTTGATATCAAAAAGTCAAAAGCTAAAAATATACTTGTTAAAACAATTACAGACTTTAAAAGTCCAATTGATACTTTTGACTTTAAAAAATCAATAAGTGCATCTATTTTTTTGTTTACATCTGACATTAAATATATTGCAAGTAATCCCCAGAACAATGAAAACAATACGCAAATTCGGCCATTTATATTAAAAATTTGATCTGAATAATCCCACCATTTAACATGAAAGATTAGTTCTCCTATTAAACTAACCATATATTCTATTATAGAACCTATAATAAATCCAGCTGCAAATAAAGTATAATTATTTTTATTGAATTTTTGCAAAGGCAATATCATTAGTACTGCCCCTAGTCCATATATACTACAAAATGGACCATATAAAAAACTTTTTCTACTTTCAAGCACACCTTTGGTTAATATTCCAAATATTGTTTCTATAACAAAGCCTATTACACTATAAATTATAAAATAAGCTAATATTCTCCAAATTGTAATTCCAAATATTTTTATATTTTTTGTTTCTTTAATTTCTTCTTTTCTTTCCATATTATATATTCCTCATTTTATTTCATTCATTTGCTAAAGGGTTGCTTTCAACAGCATTTTTTACTTGTTTATTTTCTACATGGGTATATATTTCAGTAGTTGAAATACTTTCATGTCCTAGTAAGACTTGCAAAGCTCTAATATCTACATTTCCATACTGATACATTAAAGTTGCTGCTGTATGTCTTAGTTTATGGACAGAATATTTACTTACATCTAAACCTGCTTTGTAAAGTTCTTTTTTTACAATTTCTTGTACCATCCTATTACTAATACGTTCTTTTCTTTTACTTAAAAATAAAGCATCTCTAGAATCAAATTTTACACCATCATGTGGTCTTACAGCTAAATATGAATTTATTGCTTCAACACATGCTTTGTTTAAATAAATAGTTCTTTCCTTATTTCCTTTTCCTATTACATTTAACTTATTATCATAAAAATTTATATCTTTTATGTTTATATTAACTAACTCAGATAAACGCATTCCACAATTTAAGAATAAAGTAATTATTGCATAATCTCTTTCCTTAAAATCACCAGACTCTGCTTTTGTAACTTCTAGTAATTCTTTACTTTCCTCTAATGTTAAATATTTAGGGAGTCTTTTGTCTAACTTTGGAGTTTCAAGTCCTTGTGCTGGATTTATTTCTAATAAATTAGCTTTTTGAGTTAAATAGCTAAAAAACATTCTAATACTTGCAGCTTTTCTTGCACGTGTAGCTGCTTTACTATGATATGTTTCTGTTAAATAATACAAAAATGCATGTATATCCTCTAACTTAATTTGTTTAACAGTTTCTATACTCATATCATGAATATCTATATTTTTTATATTTTCTTCAGAAGATAAGCCAAAATGATAAGATATAAACTTCAAAAAATGAGCCAAATCATAGTTATACTCTTTTACTGTATTTACTGATTTGTTTAAGATACCTGTTAAATATTCCAAAAATGAATTTAAAAACGGTGGATTTTCTTTTAAATCTATCATTTGCTAATCTCCTTTCACATATATAATATCATTAATTTTAAAGTTAGACAAGTAAAAGGGTTCCCTTTTTGAAACCCTTTTAAATATTTTTTTCTATCTGTTTACTATTTCCATAGTATCTCTTGCAATTGTTAACTCTTCGTCTGTTGGAATAACAAATACTTTTACTTTAGAATCTGGAGTTGAAATTTCAACTTCTTTACCTCTACAATTATTTTTCTCTTCGTCGATTTTTACACCTAAGAAAGAAAGTGATTCACATATTTGTTTTCTTACATCAATTCCGTTTTCTCCAACACCGCCAGCAAATGTAATAACATCTACTCCGTTCATTTGAGCAGCAAATCTACCAATATATCCAATTACTTGATATACAAAAGTATCTATTGCAAGTTTAGCTCTTTCGTTTCCTTCTGCTATAGCTTTTTCAATATCTCTATCATCAAAACTAATTCCAGAAACACCTAATTTACCTGACTTTTTGTTTAATATATTATCCATTTGATCTGGTGTTAAATTTTCTTTGTTCATTATAAATGTTACTATTGATGGATCAATATCTCCTGATCTTGTTCCCATAGGAATTCCTGCTAATGGTGTTAATCCCATTGAAGTATCAACTGATTTTCCTCCATCAACTGCACATAAACTTGCACCCTGACCTAAGTGGCATGTTATAATTTTTAAATCTTCAATTGGTTTATTCATAACTTCAGCTACTCTTTTTGATACAAATCTATGAGATGTACCATGG
>CAKOVW010000036.1 GCA_934122125.1 uncultured Clostridia bacterium
GGTTGGAGCGATAAAAAATATTATATATTATTGTATATTATAAATTTAAAAGATTCACAACCTCTTTTAAATCTTTCCAAAACTCAATCTTCTTATTTTCATCTCTAAGCAACGCAGCAGGATGCCAAGTAGGCATATACTTTATACCTTTTTGCTCTATCCATTTGCCCCTACTAGCTGTAATAGAATACTCTTTCCCTAACACATTTTTTAAAGCTGTACTTCCTAAAAGAACTATTACTTTAGGTTTTACAAGAATTACTTGATTACGCAAATAATTTAAGCAAACCTCTGCTTCATCTTGTTCTGGCACTCTATTAGCAGGCGGTCTACATTTCACTATGTTCGTTATATACACTTCTTGTCTTTTTATGCCTAATCCTTGAAATGCCTTATTCATAAGTTGCCCTGCTTTTCCAACAAAAGGAAGCCCTTGGGTATCTTCATCTGCCCCAGGACCTTCTCCTATAAACATCAAATCAGCTTGTTTATTCCCTTCTCCAAAAACAATATTTTTTCTTGTTGAACATAATTTACATCTATTACAATTTTTTATACTATTTTCTAAATCTTCCCAATTATCGTACATTTTTTATTTCCTTATTTCCTATATTAGTTAGTATAATATATCCATTTATAAAAGTCAATATAATCCAAACATTTTTTTGTGTTTTATTTTACACAATTTTCCAGTAATTCTATTTTGTTTTCTAAATTAGTATCAATCTTTGCCATTGTTCCAATTGGTATAACAGTTTTCTTATCTATATGTCCAAAATTATTAGATTTTATTATTGGAAAACTGTATTCTCCATCTAATGTATCTAACAAGATTTTTTCTATACTCACTGCTCCATCATAATTTCCAAGCCAAATTCCCTTTATTTTATCAAATACTCCATTTTGTTTCATATGATAAAAATAATTGCTAACTAACTCTGGTGGTGTTTCAACAAATAGCTCTTCTAAAAATAGTATTTTATCTGTAAAATCAATACTATATTTCCCACATACCATTTCATTTACTAAACTTAAATTTCCACCAACTAAAATTCCTTTTGCTTTTCCGTCTTTAATTGTAACATATCCATCATCTGCTTGTCCAAGGCTTAACCCACCTTCCACAAACCTTTTCATTACTTCTTCATAACCGTACTTAGTTTGCCATGAGGTTAATGCTTTAAATGTTGGTCCATGAAATGTTACTAATCCAGTTTTAGCATAAATTGCATTTAAAAGTGATGTTGAATCACTAAATCCACATATTATTTTTGGATGATATTTTATTGTATCATAATCTAAATAGTCAAATGTAGAGTTTGAGTTAAATCCTCCTGATATGCAAAATATAGCCTTTATTTCGTCATCTTGGAACATATAATTTATATCTTCTGCTTTTTGTTTTGCAGTTGCTGAATACCCTAATTCATTTGATACTGCATTTTGTGCAAATTTAATTTTAAATCCTGAACTTTCCATAAGCATTATTGAGTTATTTATTGTTTCCAAATCCTCTTTTAATATTGGGCTTGATGGTGCTATCAAACCAATAGTATCATCTTTTTTCAATTTTTCAGGTATCATAATTACCTCCTATTTTATAGCTATTATAGCTCCATTTACTCCAAAGTTTTTTCCATCTGCTCTATATGAATGAAACTCTTTTGAATGGCATACTGTGCAAATCCCACTATCTATAATATTTTCTTCTTTTAATCCTTCTTTTTTCAGTAATTCTATATTTATTTTGGTTGTGTCAATATAATATTTTTGCTTGTTTTCCTTTTTATCTCCTAGTTTAATTACTTCATTTATGTTCTTTAAACTTTTGTACTTATTATAAAATAAATCTTTTACATCTTCATCAACTTCAAAACAGCATTGTCTTATGCTTGGACATATGCAACATATGATGTTCTCTGGTTCGCTTTGATATTCATCTTTCATTTTCTCTACTGCTTTTCCTATTATCCCTTTTAATGTTCCCCTCCAACCAGAATGAACACTCCCAATTACCTTTCTAACTTGGTCATATAAAATCATTGAGGTACAATCCGCAGAAGTAGTCATTAATGCTATTTTTCTTTTATTAGTTATCACTCCATCTACATCTTTTAGCTCATCAATTGCTTTAACCTTATCAATAGCTTCTACATTATCTGTATGTGTTTGATATGGTCTTACAACCGATATATCTTTTAAATTCAGTCTACTAAATATTTTATCACAGCTTTGATTAAAAGTAGATTTATTTTGTATTCTAAAGTTCAATTGATTATCGCTTCTCATTGTATAACAATGTGTTATTTCTGGATGCTCTAACAATTTTTTAAACTGAATATATTCAATTCCATCTTTATTTTGATACACTATATTTTCCACTTGTATTTTATTTCCTCCTTATGATTATAAAGCAAGTTATTCTTGACAAATTTTAGTCAATACTTTTTCTTTATTAACATTTGGTATGTAGTTGTAATTATTTTTTGTAGTTTGATTAAACTGGCAAATAGCTTTATAACTGCAGTATTCGCAAGGTGTTTTCTTATCCCTAGTTCTATAATATGGTTCAATTCCAATGTTTCCATTTAAAATTTCTTCTGAAATTTGTTTTATAATTTTTTCCATATAATTTTGTAAGTTTTCAAATTGTTTTCTATTCAATGTATTTGGCTTATCACTAACTTCCCCATCTTTTCCTATATATGCTGGAACAACATTAGAACTACCAGATACTAAATTTGTGTCCATTTTTCTTACAATATTACTATCTGCAAGTATAAGACCTTGCATTTTAAATTGTTTTCTAAGTTCTTCTGTAATTTCTTCATCAGTCATATTTGGATTTGCATTTAATACTGGATCTATTAAATTAAAATACAATGCTCCTGCTGGTGTTACTTCCTCGTTTTCACAAGCAGCATCCAAATATGTTAATAATTGAAGTTGTAAACCTGCATACACTTCATTTAGATTTATATTTTTTATTGATGATTTATAATCTATTATTCTAATATAATTTCCATCTGCAGTTTTTGCTATATCTAATCTATCAATTTTCCCAGTTATCTCAACTTTTTTGCCATCTTTTAATTCATATATAATTGGCTCATATTGACCACCTTGTTTAAATTCAAGTTCATGTCCTAGCACTTCAAATTCACTATATTTTAAACTATCTACAATATATTTCATAGATTTTGTAATTACTTTTTTTAGCCTTTGAGCTAATATTCTGTATTTTGGAATACTATTAAATATATCATATTTTTTTAATGCTAGTTTTTCTTCAACAATAGCTTCTGTAATTTGTTTTATTTGTTCTTCTTCAATATTTTTTACAGATATATTTAATTCGTCTAATCTTTCAAAAAAGCTATCTATTACTTCATGCATTAAGTTTCCTGTATCAACAGCTTCCACATTAAAGCTATCTTTTTCTTTTAGTTTTAAGCCATATTTTAAATAATATGAAAAAGCACAAGCCTGATATTGTTCTAGTCTTGACACACTTGTTTTTAAAGTATTACCATATAATTTTTCTAATTTATTCTGCTTTAATTTTTCTGGTTCATTTTTATATTGTAAAGCTCTTATTGCTGACTCTAATTTTGTTTTATAGTTAACTTGATAATAATTATATACATCAAACCAAACAGGTTCTATTTCCTCACCCTGAGTAAAATTTCTTAAATTTACTAATAATTCATCAAATGTAGTTTTAAAAAGTAATACTTCACTTTTTCTTTCTATTACATCACTTTGTTCTTTTATGTTCGGAAATATTCTTTTAATTTTATTTATTAGTATTGATGCTCTTAAAGATTTTCCTTCTGCATCTGATGAAGCATAAGATAAATAAAGTTTTTCCTCAGCTGTTGTAAATGCTTTATAAATATTAAAATTGTCATCATAAATCTGCTCTATTGTTCCTTTTGCAAGTTCTATTCCTTGCTCTTTTAATATGTTTCTATCTTTATCATCTAAAAATCCTTCATCTTTTTGTATACTTGGGAAACTTCCATCATTTAAACCTATAATAAATACTGCCTTTACTTTGTGTGATCTTGAACGGTCTACATCTCCTACTATTACTTGGTCTGCAGTTGCAGGAATTGTGCCCAAATCACTTTGGTTAAAGCCCATTTTTAATATTTTTGCATATCTATCAAAAGTTATATTTTTATTACCTAAAACTAGTACTATTTCATCAAATAAATCTGTTAAAATTTTAATACTTAATTCATATTGTTTTGCAATTTCTAATTCATTATTTTGTTTCAATTCTTCAATTTTAGTTTCTAGCTTTTCATATATATTATTTTGGACTAAAAATTCATATAATCCAGTGGTTATTTCTTTTACTGTTTTTAATCCAGCTAACTGTTTTTTGAATTTCAAAAGAGGTTCTACAACTTTATCTCTTGCATATATTATTTGCTTTTGTTGTTCTTCTGTTTCATTGTAAAAGTTCCATTCTTTTGCATACCATTTGCTTCCTTTTATGCCCCATTTTAAGCAATAATTTTCTAATATTGCTATTTCTTGTGTATCTAAATCTAATAATCCTGTTTTTATATAACCAAAAACAGATTCATAAGACCAATTTTTCGCAAATATCTCTAATAAGCATAATACATATCTTACTAAAATATTGCTTCCTAAGTCTTTTTTCTCATCTATAAAAACTGGTATATTATATTGCTCAAAAATTGCTTTACACAAACTTGAATATGTATCTATATTCTTTGTAATTACAGCCATTTCTTCATATTTATAGCCTTTTTTTGCAAGTTTTGTTATTTGTATTGCAACATTTTCTATTTCAGAATATGGATTACTTGCCAAAAATATAGATAAGTTTTCATTTGGTTTGTCATATTTTTTATAAAAAGGTGATGCCATATTTTCTGCTAAATGTTGTAATTCTTCAGTTTTAAATCTATATGGTGTATTTAAAAAAATTGGTTTTTCTACTTCTATTTGCTCTTGGTTTGCAATTTCTAAAATCCTTTTTACTGTTTGTTTGTTGCTATAAAATGTGTCTATATCCGCATTTGTGTTCTCTTGTAAATTATCTGCACAAATTGTTATTGTAATTTTGTGTGATATTCTCATAAGTTTTCTTAAAATTTCATACTCTTGCAAAGTGAAACCTGCAAATTCGTCAATATATATATCACAATTTTTAAATTCATTTGATTCTTCTAGCTCTTCTGATAAAAGAGTTAATCCATCATTTTCATCAATATATTGATTTTGAATTGATGTATTATATAAATCGTACAAAGTTGTAATATCTTCAAGTTTTTTTTGTAAATATTTGTCTTGAGTATTTTTTGTAGCTTCTTTTAATGTATCTAATTGCACTTGGTGCTTTTTTAATTCAGTTAATTGCCTTGCTATCATCTCCACATTTTCATCCGACTTACCTAAAAATGAAAACTTATTATTTTCTGTTAGTAAAATATGGTCTATAAGCATTGCTTTGCCCGAACCAGATAAATTTATTCTCGTTTTTTTACCTACTTCTCCTAAAATCCTATATGCCATACGTGCAAACGTAATTACTTCTGCTGAAATCATACTTTGTGAAGAAGATGTTTCAAGTAATTTTTGCTCTGCTGTATATGAAAATTGCTCTGGTGTAATTACTTTTATTTTGTATGGACTTTTTTGTTTTATTTGTTCATTTATTTGATTAAAAATATATGTACTTTTTCCTGTACCTGATGTTCCATATACAATTTGAATACTCAAAACTCTCTCCCCTTTCAATTTGTGAAAATCATTTACTGTTCAAAAAAGAATTATTAGTTGACTAGGCAGACTTTATTTGAAAGGCAAGGGCGCATACGTAGTGTATGTAACCGCGTTTCAAATAAAGTCTAACGACGTCAAATGATGATTATTTTTTGAACAAAACTTACGCTTCACGTTTCCAATAGAATAAATACTGCTGTGCCAATCCTGCTAAATCGCCATACTTTTCTGTTGCTAGCTTTTCTATTTCATCTCTTTTTAATTTTGTTTCATCAGGTAATTTGAAATATAAATCATTCATAACTCTTCTTACCCAAACATCTACTGGAAATACATCTAAACATTTTAATGTTGAAAACAGCATTATACAATCTGCTACTTTTGGTCCAACTCCTGGTAACGTTAGCAAAATTTCCTTTATTTTTTTACTATCTTTTTCCTGTTCTAGTTTCTCTAAATCTATCTGCTTTGATACAACTAATTTTGTTGTATCATATATTCTTTTATCCCTAAAGCCTAATCCCAAAGCTCTTAAGTCTTCTACACTTGCTTTTGCCAATTGTTCTGGTGTTGGAAATGTGTAATACTCGTTTCCTTTCCATTCTATTTTATTTCCATACCTTTTTGACATTCTTTCTATTATTCCTTTTATTCTTGGAATATTATTATTGGCTGATATTATGAAAGATATTGTTGTTTCCCACAAATCTTGATTTAGTAACCTTATTCCGCTTCCATAATCAATGCTATTTTTTAATGGTTCATCTATTTTAGATAGCTGTTTTTTTATCTCGTCATAATCTCTTTCTAAGTCAAAATATTTTGTTACTATTTCCTTTATATCTCCATCACAAATACCATCAAATATAATCTGATGGTTTTGTTCTTTTACATTTAATACATTGTTTTTGAAAACTCCTGTATAGCTTCCGTCTAGCTCTTCATTCCATCTAAAGCATTGTCCACATTCAAATATGTGCTTCAACACAAAGCTCCCGTTGTTTTCTATTTTGTATTGTTGTTCCATTTTTTTCTCCTCTTTATTTTTATGGAGCACACTGTGCTCCGCTACAATTTTGCGTAGAGATGTCAAAATAAAACTCTACTCCATTAGAAAGATTTTGCACTCCATATTCATTTTGATAATTATTTTGTATAGCTTTTACTATTGATAATCCTATTCCGCTTCCACTATTTTCACGATTACGTGAATCATCTACTTTATAAAATCTTCCCCAAATTCTAGTCAAGTCCTCTTCCGGTATTTTATCTCCTGTATTAAATACATCTACTCTAACTTTGTTATTTACATATTTTATTGTGATTTTTATCTGCTTTTTGCCGTCTACTTCCTTTGCATGTTTTATTGCGTTTGTAAAATAATTAGTCATTACTTGTTCTATATAAAAATCATCTGCATATACATAAATATGTTCTTTCTCATCAAATATTACTTGTATATTGTTTTCTTCAAGCATTACATTGCATTTTCTAATAACCTCATTTATTAATTCTACAACATCAAACTCTTCATCTGTAAATTCTCTTTTTCCATACTCAAGTTTCATTAACTCTAATAGTTGCTTTACTAATACATCCATTTTATTTGACTCGTCTAGTATTACTTCTGCATAAAATTTTCTAGACTCATCATCTGTGTTTACATTTTCTATTAGCCCCTCTGCATACCCTTGTATCAAAGCAATTGGAGTCTTTAGTTCATGTGATACATCTGATATAAATTGTTTTCTCATTTCATCTATTTTAGACTTTTCTTCAATATCTTTTTCAAGCTCACTATTAGTTTCTCTTAACTGATTTATAGTTGCCTCCAGTTTGTCTGACATAGTATTTATATTTCTTCCTAGCTCATTTATTTCATCATCTGAATCATTTATTCTATATTTTTGCTCAAAGTCCAACTTAGCCATCTTTTTAGTAATATCATTTAATTGCAAAATTGGTTCTGTAAATTTACGAGATATTAATGATGCAGCAAAGCCTGATATTATAATTGTTATTATTCCTATTGTAACTAAAGTTGTATTTGAAATTCTTACACTTTCTTCAATTGGAGCAATCGGAATTCTTATATATAAGCTATAACCATTATCTAATTTTCCATATAAAAGAATATAGTTTAAGCTATTACTAGTATCATCTATTTTTCGTATGGTCATTTTTTCATCACTATAAAGCAAGGTTTTCCTTTCTTCAAGGTATGTTTTATATTTGCTCTCAATTGCTGTTATATTTGACAAGAAATCCTTGTTAGTTGAAAACAAAATTAAATCTGTATCTGCTTTTATTAATATGTCAAAATTATTTCTAAATGCTACTTTTTTTAATTCAGTTTCTAAATTTATATCTAAATTTGGTTCTTTATAGTAATCATTTATTTTATCATACAATTCTTTGATTGTGTTTGTTTTACTGTATATGTAAAAATTTTCTAATACCAGACTATTTATTGCTATTAAGCATATTACTAATACTGTAATAACTACACAAAGTATTAAAAATAGTCTAAATCTTACTGACTTAAATTTTTCTTTAATCATTATCTTGCTCCGTTTATTTTATTTCAAATTTGTAGCCAACGCCTCTCATTGTTTCTATATATTTGCCTTTTTTCCCTAGCTTGTGTCTTATTTTTTTTATATGACTGTCAATAGTTCTTGAATCCCCATAATAATCGTAGTTCCAAACATTATTTAGTATTTTATCTCTAGATAGTGCAATGCCTTCATTATCTACTAAATATTTTAGTAATTCATATTCGCGAAGACTCATTTCCACTTGTTTGTCATCTACTTTAACAGTTCTTCCTTCTGGATCTATTACAATACCTCCGTAATCTTTTACTTCAGTTTTGTCGCCCATACTTCTTTTTAATATTGCCTCTACTCTTGCAACTAAAATTTTAGGGCTAAATGGTTTTGATATATACTCATCAACTCCAAGCTCAAATCCAAATAATTCGTCTTGCTCTTCACCTCTTGCTGTAAGCATTATAATTGGTATTCTTGAAGTCTGCCTTATTTGTCTAAGCACTGACCAGCCATCAAGTTTTGGCATCATTACATCTAACAATATAAGGTTAATATGGTTCTTGTTTTCCTCATATACTTGAAGTGCCTCTTCTCCATCTCCTGCTTCTAATATACTATAACCTTTTTGTGCCAAAAAGTCCTTTATCAATTTTCTCATTCTTGATTCATCATCTACTACTAAAACAGTAATATTATTCATCTGTTTTTCCTCCTAAATATTACATAACTATTATACATTATACAAAGGTTTTATGTCTAGATTGTGAACAAAAAAAGAAAAAAATGGAGTCTAAAATCACAATATTTTAAACTCCATTTTTAATTATACTATATATTTAATCTCATTGTGTGGGAAGTATTTTCTCATTAAATCCCTCAAAAATATTTCTGCTTCTTGTCTTACATCCTTGTTGTATGTGTATTTTCCTTTTCCTCTTCCTGTCATTATTTCTTGGTTATATAGGCTCATTTGCTTTGGAAACGCCTCTTGATTTATCATTCTATGCACATAACTATATGTCATAAATATTATTTCAAAAAATACATCTTTTTTTACTTGCTCTGATAAATTCTCTGCTAAATATTGCACTAGTTCTGTATATTGCCTTTGCCAGTCCTCTACTAGAATTACAGGCGCAATTAAAATTCCTAATTTATATCCTGCATCTTTTAATTTGTTTATTGCTTTTACTCTATTTTCTAGTGGCGATGTTCCAATTTCAATTGTTCTAATTATTTCTTTAGGGTTCACACTCATTCTCACTATTACTTTTCCCTTATGGTCTAGTGGTAAAATTGGGTCTACCATGTCAAATTTAGTTGGAAATGTTAATAATCCTTTTGGATTGTCTTTAAAATTTTCAATTGTCCATACTAAATTATTTGTAATTGTATTTTCTAAGATTAAATCACTGTTACTTCCTATTTCAAAAGTCAAATTTTTATCTGCTTCATTTGCCACTTTTATTATTTTGCTTAACATCTGCTCTCTATTAACAAACAACCTTAAATATGCACATTTATTATAATTACACACTAAGTAGCAATATAGGCACATTGCTATACAACCTGACGAAGTATATGGTACTAGAAAATCTGATGTTTTATGATTTGGTACAAATTTGTGTGTTTTTCTAACTCCTATTATTAGGTTTTGCTTCATTTGTGGAAATTCACTATTTTGTTTTTTCCTCATTTCTTCTATATTGTTATGATTTTCTATTTCAATACACTGTATTCCTTTATTTCTATATCTTTGCAAAAGCTCCTTTCCAAGCTCATAGTTTTCACTATCTTTTTCGTAATAAATAGCTTTAGGCAAGAACATATTTAAATCACCTCTAAATATATTCTTGCCTAACATTTGTTAATTTATTCTATTTCTTTTATGCATTTATTTCTTATTTTTTCTATTATAAAGAAACTACAGCGCGGGCGCCTAGTTTTTGATTTAATGAAGTACCTTCAGAACACCATGGAACATAGCTACTTACATTGCCAAAAGTGCTCACACATCGCAAACCAAAATGCGAACGGCTAGAGTTTGTATTCACACATGAAGATGCAAGCCAGTATTGGCAGTTTGCAGAATCGTTTGCATTTCTAAATAATAGTTTGTATGCTTTACTTGTTGTTTCTATTCCTTTTGTTGTTCCAGAGTTACTTTCTATTAATGTATTTGGATAATATTGATACCAAGTGCTTATTACTGTTATTGAACTTGTGTTTCCTCCCGTTCCAATTGTTCTTCCATCTGGGTGCATATATTTGTTATTGTATAATCCATCCGTATATGTAAGGCCATTTGAAGTTGTAGTTTTACTCGATGTATATGTTATTCTATTTTGATATTCTAAGAAACTTCCAGCTCTAAATTTTTTTCCATCTCCTGTCTTATTAGGATCATAACCTGTTACTCTATTTACATCTTCTACTTTTATACTTCTTGCATTTGTTCCATATGGTTTACACATTTCATTTAGCTTACTTACCCCTGTATTATACCCTTCTTTTCCTGATAATTCTAATGTTCCTATATCTATTGTTGACATTATTAATAGTTTTCCATTTTCTGCTCCTAGTACTTTCCAACTTCCTGAATAACTTGATACCCCACAATCATATAAAAATTCTGTCCCTACTTCTCTTGTTATTGTACTTCCCTCTGCTTTTGGTGTTCCTGTTACTATTGTTTTACTTTGTGTCCATGTATAGTCTTCTGGGGATATTTCTACTTTTACTGTACCTTTTATCGTTTTCCTTACATTTCCCACATTATCTGTTGATAATATATGTAAATACCAGTTTCCTGTTGCTGTTGGTGTCATCTTTATTGTTTCTGTTTCGCTTGTAAATGTATTTGTATAGCCGCTTTCTTCTGTTCCTATTGCTGTACTTGTTTGGTTAAATATCCATTTACTTTTACTTACGTTTATTCCACTTTCATTGTCTTTTATTGTTACTGTTGCTGTCATTTCTTTGTTTACTGTTGCTGTTGTTGTACTAAATGTTACTGTTGCTACTTGTGGAATTATATCATCTTTTACACT
>CAKOVW010000037.1 GCA_934122125.1 uncultured Clostridia bacterium
CCTAAAATCTATTTTAGATTTATGCAATCAAATTTGAATTAATCTTATCAATTATTAATTAGTTCTTCTATTTCTTTTTATCTTTTTTACATTTTAACTAAACAATTTACTAGTTTTGGATATTTTACTTTAAAATTTATTTAGATATACTTTATCTGTATATAATTTATTTGCAAAAGAATATACAACCCTTTTCAAAACATATTTGTCAAAAGTTACTTCTTTTTCTGGAGCATATTCCTTTCCCGCAAATATAGCACTTATAGCATCCTCTAAACTTTCGCAAAAATTATTATATACTATTTGCATTGGAATAGTTTTAGTTGCTGATTTTATCATAGTTGAAATATCATTTATGCTATATAAAGGTTTCAAAATACATATAACAAATAAATTAGCAATATGTTCTTTATTATATTTTTTATTAATAGCAGGCTTTATAACATTATGTTTAACATAATTATTAATCATGCTTTTTGTTATAACTCTGCCTTCTTTTTCTTTACTAACATAGTTTGATAAAGCATCGTCTAAAAAACATATTACTTGGTCTACATATAAGTCCAAATTTGGTAGCTCTTCCCATCTTGGAATATGAAAATTAGCAATTTCCTTTTCTTTATAAATTTCTTGTTCCATTTTTTACTTTCTCCTTTTACTCTACAAACTAGTAGTTTGAAAAATAATTGCCACTTGGCAATTATTTTTCGGTTTATCTTTTTATTTTATTAGAAGTAGTTTTTTCAAATTCTTTATCTCTAATAACTACTTTTCCTATTCTCTTATACATTGGTAATATTGCACATTCTTTTGCAATGTCTTTTTTAATTCTTTGTTGACTGTCTTGTATCTTTAATTCCTTTATCTTATCTTCATTTAAAAATACTGTTGCACATAACCTTATTTCGCTTCCACTGTCATCTTTAACTCCAGATACTATTACTTCTTGAACATAAGGTATTCTCATTATATAATTTTCAATTTCTTCTGGGAATACATTTTTTCCATTATCTAAGACAATTAAGTTTTTCTTTCTTCCTGTAATCATTAATTGTCCTTTTTCATTTATTTTTCCATAATCTCCTGTTCTAAACCAACCATCTTTTAAAACTTCTGCTGTTTTTTCTGGTTGCTTATAGTAACCAAGCATAACTGTATCACCTTTTACACAGATTTCTCCATCTCCTTCAGGTGTTACATCTTCAATCTTTATCTCTACACACTCTAATGGGAAACCTACTGTTGAACAGTCATTGCAGTAATCCATATTTACACTAACTAAAGGTGAACATTCTGTTATTCCATATCCATTTATTAAGTCTATTCCTATTGTGTCAAAGAAATTTCCAAGTTCAGGTCTTACTGCTGCACCACCAGTTACAATTTTTCTTAAATTTCCTCCAAAAGCATCATGTATAGATTTAAAGAATTTCTTTCTTAAATCTATTCCTATTTTTCTAAGTACATTACTTACACCCATCATTATCTTTAACATTACATCTTTATGGCTCTCTTTGGCATTTGACCATATTTTTTTGTAAAATAGTTCTACAAATGCTGGTACTACATATATATAATCTGGTTTATATAATTGTAAATTTTTAAGTACTGCTTTTAAACTATCATTTATACATATTGTTGAATGATGATGTAATGATACTAAAATTCCTGCAACAGCCTCATATGTATGGTGATATGGTAAAACAGATAAACATCTATCATATACTGTTGATACTCTTAATCCATAATATACTATTCCTATTAAATTACGTTCTGATAGCATTACACCTTTTGCCATTCCTGTTGTTCCAGATGTATACACAAGCATTTTTAAATTGTCATGCTCTGGCACCATTTCAGTATAAGTTCTATCTCCATTTTCATAAAGTTTTTTACCATTATTTTTAAACTCATCGTAAGATAAATTATTTTCCTTTGACTCGTCTAAACTAAAGCCTATAAAATATTTAACATTTGGTGTTTTTGAAGCAATTTCTTCAATATCTTTTTGATATTTTTTTGCATAAAATAAAACTTCACTTTCACTATCATTTAACACATTTATAATATCACATATTGGTAATTCCTTATCTATTGGTACAATTACACCTTTGCTTTTTAATACTGTTAAATATACAGTAACCCATTTGTAACTGTTTTCTCCAATTACAGCTATATGTTTATCTGCCATGTTTATAGAGTTTAATGCTGTTCCTAATTCAAATGTATCCTCTTGAAACTCTTTATATGTAACATCTACCACTTTTCCATTTTCGTCTTTGTATTTAAAAGCAATTTTATCTCCTGCTTGTTCCACTGCAATTTCTAACAATTCTTTAATTGTTCCAACCTTTTGAACATCATAATATTTTAATTCTTTTGTTTCTTTCATATTGACAAATCCTTTCCTTTAACCTTGTTATCTAGTTTTCAAAACTATTATATACATTCTTATTAAATTAGTCAATATTTATTCCTATTTTTTCCATAAAAAACGGATTACAAGAATTTCTACGCAGTGCAAACTGCTAGAAATTCTTGTAATTCGCATATTTATCTTCTACAGAATTTACTCCTACTAGGAGTAAATTCCTAGAATATAAAAAAACACAAAGGTACATACCTACCTTTGCGTATATTTTAAATTTTAATTAAAAACTCTGGCAAACCGCTTGAATATGGAGCTATATCATATTGTTGAAAATATATTACTATCCCTTTTGGAGTTAAATAATAGTTATCAAAATTAATAGTTTCTAATACCAGTTGGCAATAATCTGGGAAATATGCCCCTGTTCCATTTTCAATTTGATTTGCTATTTGTGAATTTATTTCTTTTACTATATCTATTTGATAATTTGGACTTCTTCTAAAAAATGATTGTAATGGTATTTGATAAGCATGTTCCAAATCCCAAGTTTGTGAACTTCTTATGGTCGTTCCATGAGCTCCACCTGTAAACGTATAGTCATCAAAATATAGGCTTATTAATTTATCATTATTGTAAGTAACTGTTGTTTCTCTATATAGTTCATATATCATAATTGGATAACCTTGTTGTTTGTTATAATCATAAGTTTCTTTAGCTTGATTATATAACTCTCCTTGCGCAAATTCTTTTAACTTTAATGCCTCTTGCCTATTTATATGATTAAATCTCTGTTTTCCAATGTCATATTGACTTTGCGTTATTTCTGGATATTTTATAGTATATTTTAATATTACTTCTCCTTTGTAATATAGCTGCTTTTCAGCAATATTTATTTTTACTTTGTTTTCCATATTAAACCTCACAAAAACTCCTTTTTCCATATAATATGAAAAAAGGAGTTTTTATGTTCTAGTTTAGTTTTTCTACAAATTCTTTAGCTTTTTGTTTTAGTTGATTTAATGTTCCATCATTATTTATATGATAATCATATTTATATTTGTTTACATCTCTATCAGAAACATTAGTATTTATTGCTGCAACATTTTTATTTGTAATAAGCAAAGTTTTAGCATTTAAACATTTCTTGCATTTTTCAATTTCTTCACATTCTCTAATATGTACAAACATTATTTGTTTGTCAGAATTTTTAAACTCCTCTGCCATATTAGAAATATATTTAAATGGAGCATCATTATATTCAATACCAAGTTCTTTCAAATCTGATAAAAATTTTCTAGACTTCTCATCTTTTTCTCCATTCCATCCTGCAAGAACTTTTGCTGCTTCTTTTACTTTATCTACAGAAGATATATTCATTATAGGAGTATACTCTCCGCAAAATTGCACAAAAGTATCTTTTCCAACTCCACCACTTCCATTTATAACAACAATTTCTTTCATTCTTACTCCTTCTTTAATTGCACTTAAATGCTGATTCTATTTAAAATTCTATTTCATCATTTCCTTAATAACATCAACCTCTGCCTCAGCATCAAGTCTAGCAAATAATACTTCAGGTTTGTCAGTAACCTTAATATTACTTAATTTATTATAATCCTTTAAACTATCCCAAGTTTGTAAGTTTTCTGGAATATTAAGTTGACTTAACATTTTTTCAGCTGTATGTGTCATATATGGTCTAATTAATATAGCTATTCTACGTAAGTTTTCTACCAAATGATACATAACAGATTTTAGCTCTTCAGTTTTTTCTTCCTTAAACAATACCCATGGTGCAGTTTCATCAATATACTTGTTAGTTCTAGAAATTAAATTCCATGTTTCTATAATTGCACTGCTTATATGATATGTGTCAAAATATTCTTCAACCTGAGCAATTACTCCATCTGAATATTTTTCAATTTCAGTATCTAAATCTGTTACATTTGCTGGATATGAAGATATTTCTCCTCCAAAATATTTATTTATCATACCTATTGTTCTATTTAAAAGGTTTCCTAAATCATTGCATAAATCAAAATTAAATCTTTCAATAAATCCCTCTGGTGTAAATGTACCGTCTTGACTATATGACATTTCTCTAAGTATAAAATATTTGAACGCGTCTAGCCCATAACGCTCAATAAGTGGTTCTGGATATATAACATTTCCCTTAGATTTAGACATTTTACCATCTTTCATCATAATAAATCCATGTGCATAAATTTGTTTTGGTAATGGTAAGCCCAATGCCATTAAGAAAATTGGCCAATATAATCCATGAAAACGAATAATATCCTTACCAACAATGTGCAAATCTGCTGGCCAATATTTTTTCATTAAACTATCATCATCAGATAAATATCCAAGTGCTGTAATATAATTTGTTAAAGCATCTAACCATACATACACAACATGTTTTGGGTCTTTTCTTACTTTTACTCCCCAATCAAAACTTGTACGACTTACACACAAATCCTCTAATCCTGGTTTTAGGAAGTTATTAAATAGCTCATTCTTTCTAGATTCTGGTAATATAAAGTTTGGATTTTCATTGTAGAATTTTATAAGTCTATCAGCATATTTTTTCATATTGAAAAAGTATGATTCCTCTTTCATTTTCTTAACTTCTCTACCGCAATCTGGGCATTTTCCATCTACTAATTGTGTTTCTGTGAAGTATGTTTCACAAGGCATACAATACCAGCCTTCATATTCTGACTTATATATATCTCCTTGTTCCATTAGTCTATCAAAAATCTCTTCTACTACCTTTGTATGTCTTTCATCAGTAGTACGAATAAAATCATCATATTCTATTTCCATTAGACTCCATAGTTTTTTTGCTTCAGCAGCCATTTGGTCTACATGTTCTTGTGGTGTTTTTCCATTAGCTTCAGCTACTTTTTGAATTTTTTGACCATGCTCGTCCATTCCTGTAAGCATATATACATCAAAACCTCTAGCTTGTTTGTACTTTTTAATAGTATTTGCTAAAGCTGTAGTATATGCTGTTCCTATATGAAACTTACCACTTGGATAGTAAATAGGTGTTGTTAGATAAAATTTTTCCATATCTTGTGCTCCTTTTTTGTATAAATTGAAACTGTTGCCTAACCTTGTTTGCAACAGTTATATTTTTATCATACTTATATTAGACTTTATTCCAAAACCAGTCTAAACTGTTATCAATGCTCTTTCTTTTGCCAGCTTTTGCTTCAATATCATCTATCCATAAGTAAGAAATAAATGATAAGAAAACAAATATTAGGTCTATTGTTGCTGAAGTTGTAATTGCCTTATAAATCTGCTCACTTTGGCCTGAAATTAATGCAAATTCAACTGTATGACCAACTAATAATGCTATAAATGCAAATAACATTATTCCTGTAATCCATGCTTTTTCATTTTCTTTTGCAAGGTATAATACTAATACAAATAGTACAACTCCTATAAAAATTGAAAGTGGATTTGAAAAATTAATAATAGGCATAGAAAATTCCTCCTTTGTATATTTAATTTAATTTTTTCTCAATTAACTTTGCTAACTTTTCAGCTTTTTCTTTAATATATTCTTGATTTTCTCCCTCTATCATTACACGAATTAATGGTTCTGTACCAGATGGTCTAATTAATACTCTTCCATTGCCAGCAAATTCTTTTTCAAGTTTTTCTATTTCAGCCTGAATTTCACTATCTTCATTATATTTACTTTTTTTATCGCTTGCTACCTTTGCATTTACAAGAGTTTGTGGATAAACTCTAATAATATTGCATAATTCAGATGCCTTTTTTTGTTCCTCAAGCATAACTTTTATTAGCATTAAAGAAGTTAATATTCCATCTCCTGTTGGATTATAATCTAAAAATATAATATGACCTGATTGTTCACCGCCTAGATTATACCCATTTTTTAACATTTCTTCAAGAACATATCTATCTCCAACTTTAGTTTGCACAAAATTCAAATTATTATCCTCTGCATATTTCTTTAATCCCAAATTACTCATTACTGTTGCAACTACAGTATTCTTTTTTAATGTACCTTTTTTCTTCATGTAGTTTGAAATAATTGCTAACAATTTATCTCCATTAATTTCGTTTCCTTTTTCATCAACTGCTAAACATCTATCACCATCGCCGTCATATGCAATTCCTAAATTACAATTATTTTCAACAACATATTTTTTTATCATGTCTAAATGTGTTGAACCACAGTTTTCATTGATATTTACTCCATTTGGAGTATTGTTCATTATATAATGCTTTATTCCTAATGCTGTAAATACTTTTTCTGCTGCAACTGAAGTTGCTCCATTTGCTGTATCTATTGCTACTACAAAGTCGCTTGTATCATAGTTTTCAAACTCTTCTTCAAAGTGTTTTCTAAAGAAATAAACATATTCATCTAAAAGGTCGCTTCTTACTTCTGCTGTACCTATTTTATCATTAACAGCTGTAAAATCATTTAATTTATCTGAATCCATCATTTCTTCAATTTCTTCTTCTATTTCATCTGGAATTTTCATTCCTTTATTACTAAAGTATTTTACACCATTAAACTCATATGTATTGTGTGATGCTGAAATAACAACACTTGCGTCAGCTTTTAATTTTTTAGTTAAATACGCAACACCAGGAGTTGGTATAACCCCTAAACTTTTAACATTTGCTCCGTAACTTAAAAATCCTGCTGTCATAGCACTTTCTATTAAAGTTCCAGAAATTCTTGTATCTCTACCTATTAAAATTGTAGGTGCATGATTTGTATGCTTAGCTAAGGCATACGCTCCAGCTTTAGCTACACGATATACTAATTCTGGTGAAAGCTCTGTATTAGCAATTCTTCTTATACCATCTGTACCAAAATATCTCCTCATTTTTGTTTCCTTTCTTGTTTTATTATATAGTTATTTTTATATTAGTTTATTCTTGTTATTAATTTTTGTGTATTTCTTTTTGAATTATACCACAATAACACAAAATTGCAATATTTTATCCTACATCTTTTCTGGCATTTGAATTCCTAATATTCCTGCACCTATTTTTAATACTAATCCTACAGCATATGTTAAGTATAGTCTTGCATCTTGAATAGATTTTTGTTCTCCTATTATTTTATTTTCATTATAGAAGCTACTAAACGCTTGTGCCAATTTTATTAAATACCTTGCTATAATATATGGTTCATATTTTTCTGCTGATTGTTTTAATATATCTTCAAATGAATATATTAATTTAATTACTCTTAATGATTGTAAATCTGTTAATTTTGTAAAGTCAATATCCTTTATTTCTGGTATATATCCAGCTTTCTCTAATAGGCTTTTGGTTCTAACATATATATATTGCATATATGGTCCAGTTTCACCATTAAAGTTAAGCATAGTATCCCAGTCAAATATTTCATCTTTAATTCTACTGTTGTATAAATCATTAAATATAACTGCACCAACACCAATTTTGGTAGCTGTTTCTTCCTTATTTTCCAAAT
Organism: uncultured Clostridia bacterium; assembly: GCA_934122125.1. Lineage (GTDB taxonomy): Bacteria > Bacillota > Clostridia > TANB77 > CAG-508 > CAG-273. The sequence continues at coordinate 7,866 of CAKOVW010000037.1, forward strand.
TTGGATTTTTCTCATTCATAATTTGTGTTACTCTACTTATTGCCTCATTTAATAAGTCCTCTAGCTTTACTATATTTCCTTCTCTAGTTGACATTTTGCCAGTTTTTAATTGCACCATTCCAAAAGGAACATGTACTAAACCATTTGTATATTTTTCATCAAGATTTAATTTTTTAGCTGTTTCAAATACCTGTTTAAAATGTAATATTTGCTCATATGATGTTACATATATATCTTTATCAAAATTATAAGTTCTTGCCCTGTAAAGTATTGCTGCTAAATCACGAGTAGCATATGTAGTTGACCCATTTGTTTTTTCTATAATACATGGTGGAATATTATATTCGTCTAAATTTACAACCATTGCTCCTTCTGATTGTTGTAATAAATTTTTTTGCTTTAAAATATCTACAACTTCACCCATTTTATCTGAATAGAATGCCTCTCCATTCCAAGAGTCAAATTCAACATTTAATAATTTATATACCTTTTTAAATTCTTTTAAACTAAGGTCCTTAAATTTAGTCCATAACTTAACACAGTATTCATCACCATCTTCTAACTTCTTGAAATTATTTCTACATTCTTCTAAAACACTTTCATCTTCCTTACATAAATTATTTATTCTGACATAAATTTTTGTAAGCTCATTAATAGGATCTTCTTCAATGTTATATTCTTCTCCCCATCTTTTATATCCTTCTATTAACTTTCCAAATTGTGTTCCATAATCTCCTAAATGATTTACCCCTGTACAATTGTAGCCTAAATGTTTATATGTTTTATATATAGCATTTCCAATTACTGTTGAACGTAAATGCCCAATATGAAATGGTTTTGCAATATTTGGTGCTGAATAATCTACTACTACATTTTTGCCATTTCCTACTGTGCTTTTTCCATAGTTTTCTTGTTTTTCTGCAATTTCATTTAGTACATTTGAAATGTATTCTTGTGGCATTATATAAAAGTTTAAATAGCCATTTACTACTTCTATATTTTGCATAAATTCATCTTCAAATTTTATATTATCTTTTATATCTTGTGCTATTATTTGAGGAGCTTTTTTTAATTCTTTTGCTAATTTAAAGCATGGAAAAGAAAAATCTCCCATCTTTTCGTCTGTTGGTACTTCTATATATTCAACAATTTGTTCCTTTGGTATATTTGTTATTTTGCTTATTTCATCTGCTATTTTTTGTTTAAAATTTACCACTTAAATTACATCCCTTCTTATTTTTTAATCTCCTAAGTTTATGCCTATATGTCTTGCAGTTTTTACTAAATCATTATCTAAGTTTACTCTCCTAATATTACTTTCTGGTGTATTTCCTGATGCAGCTCCCATTTTTTTGTTATTTCCAACTACATCTTCTAATGGAACATAATCTAATCTTCCATCTTTTATAACTGTTAAAACATTAAATTTTTCTTGTAAAGCAAGTTCCATAGCTTTTGCTCCATATTTTGTAGAAAGTACTCTATCAAAAGCTGTTGGAGTTCCCCCTCTTTGCATATAGCCTAAAACTGTACATCTTGCCTCTAGCCCAGTTAATTTCTGTAGTTCTTCTGCTACTCTTTCTCCTGCTCCTCCAAGTTTGATATTATCTACACCATTTCCTTTGCTTCTTATATTCTTTACAGAAATATCTCCGCCTATTGGTTTTGCTCCTTCTGCTACTACCACAATACTAAATTCTTTGCCTCTTTTTTTACGATTAAGAATTTTTTGTGCAGCTTTATTTATATCATATGGAATTTCAGGAATTAATGCAACATCTGCTCCTCCTGCAATAGCTGATTCTAGTGCAATCCATCCAGCATATCTTCCCATAACTTCCAATACCATAATTCTATGATGTGTATCGGCTGTTGTATGAAGCCTGTCCAATGCTTCTGCAGCAACACTTACTGCTGTATTGTAACCAAATGTAATTTCTGTACAAGCAACATCATTATCAATTGTTTTTGGAACACCAATTACATTTATTCCCTTTAAAGATAAATCCCTTGCTGACTTTTGTGTTCCATCTCCTCCTAAAGTAAATAGGCAATCTATTTTATCATTTTTTATATTTTCTACACACTTGTCAGATAAATCTTTATATACTGTTTCTCCATTTTCTTCTACTGGGTAGCAAAATACATTTGCATTTGTAGACGAGCCTATTATAGAACCGCCCTTAGGCAATATACCTATTGCATTTCCTGTAGAATTTGTACATAATTGCACATAATTATTTTGTAATAATCCTCTATATCCATCTATAAATCCATAGCACTCTACATCGCTATTTTCTGCTGTTTTTATAATTGCTCTTATAACTGCATTAAATCCTGAAACATCTCCGCCATTTGCTAAAATAGCTACTCTTTTTATCATAATATTTTCCACCTTTCAAATTTAGCAATTTTTACTGCTATTATTATACCAATAAATAAAAAAAATACAATAAAAATTTGATAAAAAAATTAAAAGGTGGCTGTATTTCAGCCACCTTTCCTCTTAAATGTCTAACTTGGTAATCGAAACTTCATACGTTGTTTTTTCTTCCTTTTTTCCGTTGGGATATTTCTTTTTGTAATTTCTGCTCTGATACCTCCCAGTTAGCCTAATTTCGTATCTCACGTCATAGTTTTCACAAACTCTCGATGCCATCCTACCTTGTGCAATAACAGGGATATAAGCGTTTGCACTTTGACTGCAACATTTGGTAGCAACTGTTATCCCCTGAATTTTTTGTGCTTTTGGGAGTTTACGTAGCGCTGCTTTTTTAACTATTGCTCCGACCAGTTTCACTTCATTACTATCCTGCTCGGCGGCAACGTCTTTCCAAATTCGGTCAATGTGTACGTAAATCTTGGTATGTTTTTCCCCATCTTCTCCGATGTAACCATACATACGGATTTCACCTTTTACATACACATAATCTCCTTCTTGGAGCTTCGCTGCGACTTCAGTTTTCCAACCACTTGCTTGGATAATCACTTGGTCTTTTCTTCCGCTCTTCCTCCTTACTTCCAAAATTGCTTCAGATTTTTTTCTTACTTGGTCATAATGTTGCTGATACTCAAATTTCTTTGCCAGAGTTCCTGATAAAATTACTTCATTCCGATAACTTATCATTGTTCTCCTCCTAGTTAGATTTTTTGTTGACATGAAAATTTTTCCATATCATTACTAATAAATAATGCCATATACATTATATATCATTTATGTTAAGTAGTCAATTTTTATTTCTTATATTTAT
>CAKOVW010000038.1 GCA_934122125.1 uncultured Clostridia bacterium
AAGTGATTTAGTAAATAGTTATGCATGGGATACAGCAATAATATTTATACAAACATATTCAGGAACAACAGATTATGGAAGTAAAAATAAAAGTAATTCATTTGCAAATACAGGAGAAAGTAGTGATAAATATTGTAACATATGGGACATGTCAGGAAATGCATTGGAATGGACAACAGAGTACTCTACGAACTCTAGCACTAGATACTTTCATCCTTGCGTTCACCGTGGAGGCTACCGAGCTGGTAATGGTGAAGCCTACCTTTACACTTCTAACCGTAGTGTCGATGAAGCAACTTACAGCGACGGACGAACTGGATTCCGATTATTACTTTATGTAAAATAACACTGAACGCTAGTTCAATGAATCAGATAAAGTAAATTAAATATGATGGTATCACTAAGGTATTTACCATATACTTTAGCACATCAAAAATGGCGTCTTGCAAAGGACGCTTTTTTGAGTAAAAATTTTTGAATTATATGTTTCAAAAAAGCAACTTTAAAGAATGAAGGTAAATGAATACTTAGAAAATAATAAAGCAGTTTTGAAAAAAATGTAAGACCTTGTCATTTTTTTTGTTTTGTGATATAACAATAGTCAAATGCAAAACATTATGAATAATATATCATAAAAGGTGGGATGAAATGAAAGAGAAAACTATTTCAATATTAAAAAAATATCATCAAGAAGATATACTAAAATATAGGTTAACTGAAAAACAACAGCAAGAATTGGAAAAACAAATATCAAATATAGATTTTGAACAATTACAAAATCTATATGAAAGTACAAAACAGGAAAAATATATAGAGGAAAAGAAAATTGAACATATTCCATATATAGATAAGGCAAAACTATCTAAAGAAAATGAAGAAGAACTTGCAAACATTGGAACAGAGATTATAAAGCAAGGACATTATGCAGTTGTAACAATGGCAGGTGGTCAAGGTACTAGACTTGGACATCTAGGACCAAAAGGCACATATGCTTTAGATACAGTAAATGGCAAGAAATATATATTTGAAATAATTATAGAAAGACTAAAAGAAGCAAATAAGAAATATGGAGTTATAATCCCTTGGTATGTTATGACAAGCAAAGAAAACCATGAAGAAACAGTATGGTTTTTAGAAAACAACAATTACTTTGGATATGAAAAAGAAAAAGTAAAATTTTTTAAACAAGGCGAATTACCTTTGATAGACACACAAGGAAAACTAATATTAGATGAAAATGCTAGAATAAAAGAAGCAGCAGATGGAAATGGTGGAATCTATGAGGCTTTGGCAAAGTCAGGTTTATTAGAAGAGCTAAAGCAAAATCAAATAGACTGGATTTTTATAAGTGGAATTGATAATATTTTATCAAATTTTGTAGACCCTATTTTATTAGGGCTAACAATTAAAGAAAATAATGTAATTGCATCAAAGTCAGTTGCAAAAACTAACCCAAAAGAAAAGGTTGGAGTATTTTGCAAAATGAATGGAAAACCAAAAATAATTGAATATATTGATTTACCAGAAGAAATGGCAGAAGAACTAGATGAAAATGGGGAATTGATGTATGGAGAAGTAAATATTGGTACATACTTATATAACATAAAAGTACTAGAAAATTTAGTTGATGTTAAATTACCTTATCATGCAGCATTCAAAAAATCTGGCTATTTAGATATAAATGGAGATTTCATAGAACCAGATGAGCCAAATGTATACAAATTTGAAACTTTCATATTTGATGCTTTTACAAGATATAATGACATGACAATAATGAGAGTAAAAAGAGAAGATGAATTTGCACCAGTTAAAAATCGTACAGGAAATGACAGCCCAGAAACAGCTGTTAAATTATATAATGAAAAATATAAATAAAGGAGAAAGTTTATTATGGAAAATGTAATAGGTTTAGTAATGGCAGCAGGAACAGATGACAGAATGAAATCAAAAAAATCAAAATTAGCACAAGAGCTATATGGAAAGGCTGTTATTAAAAGAGTAGTTGACAGTATGAAAAAGGCAGGAATAGAAGATGTTGCTGTTATTGTTGGAGAAAACAGAGAAGAAATAGAAGGAATTTTAAAAGATGAAGTTACATACTTAGAACAAAAAGGTTGCTTAGGAACAGGTCATGCAATAATGCAAGCTACCAGTTATTTAGAAAAGAAAAAAGGTAGAGTAGTAATTACAAATGGAAATATACCTTTAATTACACCAGAAACTATTAAAGAATTGGTAGAAAAATCTAAAGCAGAAAATGAAGCAGCAACAATACTTACTGGTATTATAAGTGAACCAACAGGTTATGGAAGAATTATTAGAACAGACAATAAAATTACAGAAATTATAGAAGAAAAAGAATTAACAGAAGCTGAAAGAAAAATATTAGAAATAAATGCAGGTGTATATTGCTTTGAAATTGAAGAATTAACAAAAGTTATTGGAACACTAAAACAAAATAGCATGGGACTATACTATTTAACAGATGTAATTAAAATGCTTGTTACATTAGGCAAAAAAGTAGGAGGAATATTAGTAGAAGATAATACAGAAATTCTAAGCCTTAATACAAAACTTCAACTAGAAATGCTAACAAGAATTTTAAGAATAAAAATAAATACAATGCATATGAACAATGGTGTAACAATTGAAGATATTAATACAACATACATTTATGAAGATGTACAAATAGGAATGGATACAGTAATTCATCCAAATACAACCATTAAATCAGGAGTAGTAATTGGTGAAGATTGCAATATTGGACCAAATGCATATATTCGTGAAGGTTGCAAATTAGCAGATAAAGTAAAAGTAGGAAGTTTTGTAGAAATCAAAAAAGCAATTATTGCAGAAGGCTCAAAAGTGCCTCATTTATCATACATGGGAGATTGTGAGATAGGAACAAAATGTAATATTGGTTGTGGAACAATTACATGTAATTATGATGGAAAAAATAAACACAAAACCAAAATTGGAGATAACTGCTTCATAGGCTCAAACGTAAACTTGGTAGCACCGGTAACATTAGGAAACCATGTACTAGTTGCAGCAGGTTCAACCATTACTCAAGATGTACCATCAGAAGCATTGAGTATTGCAAGAGAAAGACAAACAAATAAAGAAGAATGGAATAAAGGAAAATAGAAAAAAGGCTTTTGCATTTGCAAAAGCCTTTTACTTTAATATTGTTGTTCGCCAGGTATAAAGTAATCTACAACACCATACACTATCGCACCAACTATTGCAGCCATCCAAGAAACTGTATAGCCTGCAACAAAGTATTGTGTTACATATAATACTACCGCAGAAAGAACAAATCCCACAAAGCCTTTACCAAAAGAACTAGCATGTAGACCAGTAAATTTAGTAATTAAATAGTCAATAACTGTAAGTACAATTGCTGCAGCTGCTAAAGCCCAAAAGTTACTAATGTTAAAACCAGGTGTAAAAAATGCTGTAATAGCAAGAACTATAGCTGCTGTAACTAATCTACCAATTATTTGCCAAGCTGTACCTTTGGTATTAGATCTTGTATTTGTATTTTCGTTTGACATGTCTAAACCTCCTTAATTTTAAAATAAGTTACATGGTTTGCTATTTTTATTATTTACTTAAAAACAAAAATTATTCAAACAATGAATAATTTTTTTATTTTGGCTCAAAATTATATAAAAAAATTGTGAAAGGAATATTAAAATGTTAATAACATTAATAAGAACTATTGTATTATACATACTTGTTTTGGTAGTAATGAGATTGATGGGAAAGAGAGAAATAGGGCAATTGCAACCATTTGAACTTGCAATTTCAATTATGATTGCAGACTTAGCATCAATACCTATGACAGATGTTGGAATACCAATTACAAATGGAATTATACCAATTTTAGGTCTTTTAGTAATGCATTTAGTAATTTCTATTATAAACATTAAAAGCATAAGAGGAAGAGAAATTTTATGTGGTAGACCAACAATACTAATATATAGAGGAAAAATAGATGAGAAAGCCTTGAAAAAAGAAAGATTTACAATAAATGAGTTAGAAGAAAGATTAAGAGGAAATAATGTTGTAAATTTGGGTGATGTTGAATATGCAATATTAGAAACAAGCGGACAAGTAACTGTTATTCAAAAACCTAACAAACGTACAACAATACCAGAAGATTTTAATATAGAACCTGATTATGAAGGCTTACCTTATGACTTAGTTATAGATGGCAAGATATTAAATGAGAACTTAAGAAAAATAGGAAAAAATGAAATATGGTTAAAAAAGGAAGTAGGAAAATTTAATATGAAACCACAGGAGGCTCTAATAGTTACTTTTGATGGAAAAGGACAAATATTCTGCCAGAAGAAAGAAGAGTAAACAACCAAATTTGTGAAAAATGAAAGGAATAAGTATGTATAAAGAATTAGTTATTATAATTATAATAATAGTGCTAGTTATAGCAGGTAATATTATAACCCAAAATAATATAAATAAGTCGGTAGAGGTTATGAGTCAAGAACTTAATACACTTAGAGATGAAATTTCAAATGAAAATATAAGTAAACAGGAAGCTCAAAATCATATAAGCAAAATAAATGATACTTGGGAAGAAAAATCAGAAACATTAGCATATTATATAGAACATGACGAACTCGAGAAAGTAACGACAGAACTTACAAAACTGAAAGCTGATGTGGAAATAGAAAATTATGATTTTGCAATAGAAAATTTAGATAATTGCATATTTATATTAGAGCACATAAAAGACAAATCTTCACTGAAAATAGTAAATATATTTTAATATGTATTATAATATAATACTTTTTACAATGATGTTGTGTTTACGTAGGTTAAATGGTTTGTAAGGGCTTTAGCTCTTACAAACCAGCAGGGAAAAAGTTTTCATTGAATATTAATGTAATATCCTATAGGTTGCTTTACTATAAATTCAGCAGCTTTTAAAGCACCTTCAGCAAAAATACTACGAGAATAAGCAGTGTGCTTAATTTCAAGGCATTCATTTTCACTAAAAAATATTACACTATGCTCACCAACAATATTACCGCCACGAATACTAGAAAATCCAATCTCATTTGGACTTCTTTTTTCATGTTTTTGCATTCTATTTAATTCATAAAAATATTTATTATCATTTACCTCTTGAATAGCATTAGCAAGAGCTAATGCAGTTCCACTAGGACTATCTACTTTTCTATCATGATGTGTTTCTACAATTTCAATCTCAGTATTTGGTAGCTTTTGCGAAAGACTACTTACAATGTCTTTCATTAAAGTAATCTCATAAGACATATTGGCAGATTGAAAAATGGCAATATGTTCAGAAGCCTTTAAAATTCTATCTTGTTGTTCTTTAGAAAAGCCGGTAGTAGCAATTACAAGTGCAATCTTTTTGCTCAATGCAAAATCTAATAATTTCATGGTAGCCTCAGGAGCAGAAAAATCAATAATAACATTAGGCAATTCAAAAATATTATTAAAATCATTATAAACAGGAAAATTAAGATTATGTATTACACTCCTATCAAATCCACCCAATAAATGCATATTTGAATGTTGCTTTACTAATTTTGCAACCTCATTACCCATTTTGCCATTAACCCCATTTATTAATACCTTTATCATAAAACCTCCTTAAACAATAGCTTCTGGGACGGAATCAAAAATTGCAATTAAATTAACAATACTTTTTGATACCGTCCCAGAAATTATAATTTAAGACATTATATTCAATTAAAATTATATTATTCTAAAAGCAATTAAGCTCAAGAATATATAGGCATATTTATAAAAGTTTTTGGTATGCAAAATTTTTCTAATGTTTTTAAATGTTTCAACTAAAGCACTATATTTATCAGCAAAAGTAACAACTATAGTTTCTTTATAATGAGGAAACTTTATAGTAACTGGCCACATATGATTAACAATTACATCCTTTTCAGTATCATTTAAACTAAAAATTTCAGTAGCATTTTTTAAAGCAATTTTTGGATGCATAAAAGCATGATGCCCTTTCCAACTTTTATCTTCTCTAATATAATTATGCCAATCGTATAAAAATAAGTCATGAAGCATAGCACCACGAGTAGCAGAAACATAATCTAAATTTAACTTCTTACAAACTATATATGTATAATATGCAACCTGCATACAATGTTTATAACATGAAGTATGTGCATGTTGATTATAAATTTTCATTTCTTGAACCTTAGCATTTTTTACTAAGTCATCTATAATAGAGAAAAATTCTTCTAGTGAAGTATTTTCCACTATTAAATCTTTTGTTATCATAAAATGATTTCCCCTTTTTTTAAACTCTACTTAAATTATATCATAATACTTAAAAAAATGATACTAATTTAAAAAAATATTAATATTCATAATTTAAAAATTACTTCAATATAATGTAGAACAAGCTATATGTAGAGGTGGTTTTATGGTAGGCTATTTAAAACTAAAAACAAATAATGAAGAACTGTATGAAACAGATTATTTAGAAAAACTAAGACAAAAACAAACTAAATTTTCTAAAATACAATATCACATATGTAAATTGTACTTTAATTTTATTGTACAAATTAAGTATTATTTGAACATAATAACAGTAAAACAAATTTATAACTCATATCTGTTTATACTTCCATTTGAAACTTTAGACAACACAAAAAAATTAGCAATATGTATAAACAAAGTAAAAAAACTAATGCAAAAATACAATATTAAATCTTTAGTAGCAGATGAAAAAATAAGAGAAAATGAGAAGTTTAAAAAGCTAATAGAACAAGAAATTAAAAAAGTACATATAATAAATGGCAGAGGAATAATGCCATATTTAATAAAAGAAACATTAGAATATATAATAGAAAAACAAGGTTCAAAAATAGAATTAGAAGACTTATATATTTGTGTAAAAGAAAGTAAAAGTTTATATATAGAAAATATTATATATTTAATAAAATACTTTAAAACACTAAATATAATTACACCAAATATAAAAGAATTTCAAAAATTAGCAGACAAAATAGAAAAAAATGAAAGTATAATAATTACAGTAACTAACAACAAAAAGAAAAGTTTGAAAAAGGCTAAATTAATAGTAAATTTTGACTTCTTAGAAAATGAAATAAACAAATATACTATTTACAGAGAGGCAAATATATTAACAATAGATGAAAAAGGCTTTTACGAAAGCAATACTTTTAATGGAATACAAATTAGAAAAATTGGAATAGATACATCAACTGAAATTAAAGAGTTTTTCAATAAATATAACTTATTAGAAAACAATCAATTAGATACATTATATGAAAGCCTAATAAATAAAAATCAAGGACTATTACAAATAAAGCAACAAATGAAAAATGATGATGTAAAAGTAATTAAACTATATGGAAAAAATGGAAGTTTGTGAAATTTATATGAATATTCTTGACAAATTACAAAAAATCTAGTATAGTTAAGAAGTTAAAAAATGGCAACAAGCAATAAATTATAGCTTGTTGCAATTAATTTTTTTTGTATAGGCAAAGGAGGAAAGACAAATGGAGGAAAATAAAGAAGTATTACTAACTCAAGAAGGATTTGAAAAATTAGAAAAAGAATTAGATGAACTAAAAACAACTAAAAGAGCTGAAATAGCTGAAAGAATAAAAATTGCTTTGGGATTTGGAGATTTATCTGAAAATTCTGAATATGATGAAGCTAAAAATGCACAAGCAGAAAATGAAACAAAAATTGCAGAACTAGAAAATAAAATTAGATATGCTAAAATTATAGACGAATCAGAAATAGATACAAAAACAGTCCAAGTTGGAAATACTGTTAAATTACTAGACATAGAGTTTAACGAGGAAGTAAGTTACACTTTAGTAGGTTCTACAGAAGTTGACTTATCACAAAATAAAATTTCAAATGAATCTCCAATTGGTAGTGCAATTTTAGGTGCTAAAAAGAACCAAATAGTAGATGTTCAAGCGCCAGCAGGAGTAATACAATACAAAGTATTATCAATAACAAAATAAGAAAAGTAGCATTGTAATTGATACAGCCAAAAAAGTTGTATAGGAAAAGTTCAATTAAAGGACATATCTTTACCAAAGATATGTCCTTTATATTAGTTATAGCAATGTTTCTAAATTAATATTGCACTTTCCAAAGCTAGAGTTATCATATTGTTTAAAGATTTTTCACGTTCTTCTGAACTTATTTCCTGTTTTTTACATATTGAGTCAACAACAGTTAATAAACAAGAGGCTTGTTTACCTAAATATTTAGCTAAATAAAATAAGGCAAAAGACTCCATCTCTGCACCAATAATATTTAATTCTTTAGGAAACCTTTTAATTAAGTTATTGACGTTTTCCAAATATCCATCAAAACAATCACTACACAAAATATTACCTTTAATACATGGAATATTTAATTCTTCAGAAGTACTTTTAATAATTGAATTTAAAAATTTACTAGATTCTACTAGGTGGCAGTTCTTCTCATTCCACTCATAAGCAAAATTTCCTTCAGTATAACTATTATCAACTAATATAGTGTCAAAAATATTTAAATCTTCTGAATAAGCACCACAAGAACCAATACGAATAATGTTTTCTACATCATAAAATTTATATAATTCATAACAATAAATTCCCATGCTTGCCATACCCATACCATGAGAAAACACCGTAATTTCCTTTCCTTTATATGTTCCAGTATATGCAAGCATATTTCTAACTGTATTTACTAATCTGGCATTTTCTAAAAAATTTTCGGCAATATACTTAGCACGTAATGGATCACCTGGCATAAGTACTATTTTTGCAATATCATTTTTTTGAGCATTACAATGAATTGACATTTAAATTTCCTCCTTAAATTGTATAGTAACATTATATAAGAAAGGGCATAAAAAAATCAATCAAAATTCACAAAATATCTATTGAATATTTTTTTACATTTGGTGTATAATCTATATATAAAATTTCAAAGGAGGAAAATTTATGGAGAGAAAAGTAAAAGTAGTACAATTTGGTACAGGAAAAATGGCAGTTTATACAATGCGTTATGTATATGAGAAAGGTGCAGAAATAGTTGGAGCAATTGATGTAAATCCAGCTGTTGTTGGAAAAGATATAGGCGAATTAATAGGAGGAGAAAATAAAGGTGTAACTGTAACTGCATTAGAAAATGCAGAGGAAATGTTAAAACAAGTTAAACCAGATATTGCTATAGTTACTACAATGAGTTTAATTGCTGATGTTAGAGATGCTTTAATGCTTTGTGCAAAACTTGGAATAAATGCAATTACAACATGTGAGGAAGCATTTTATCCAGAAAATTCAAACCCAGCAATCACAAAAGAATTAGACGAAATGGCAAAACAAACAGGATGTACAATTACAGGAAGCGGATATCAAGATATTTATTGGGGACAATTAATTAGCTCAATTGCAGGTTCAACACATAAAATTACAAAAATAAAAGGAAGTTCAAGCTATAATGTAGAAGACTATGGAATAGCTTTAGCTAAAGCACATGGTTCAGGATTAACAATGCAAGAATTTGATGAACAAGTTGCATCAGTAGATAAAATTAGTGATGAAGAAAGACAAAAGGTTATTGAATCAGGAAAATATTTACCATCATATATGTGGAATGTAAATGGATGGCTATGCTCTAAACTAGGGTTAACAGTTGAAAGACAAACACAAAAAACTATACCACAAACATATAAAGAGGACATATATTCTTCAACTTTAGGAATGACAGTAAAAGCAGGAGATGCTACAGGAATGAGTGCAGTTGTTACAACAACAACTAAAGAAGGAATTACACTTGAAACAGAGTGTATTGGAAAAGTTTATTCTAAAGAGGATTATGATAAAAATGAATGGACAATTTATGGTGAACCAGATACAACAATAGTAGTTGCAAGACCAGCAACAGTAGAGCTAACATGTGCATCAATCGTTAACCGTATTCCAGATGTTATAAATAGTACACCAGGTTATGTAACAACAGACAAATTTGGAGAACTAAATTATAGAGTAAAACCATTAAATGAATATGTAAAATAATAATAAAAGGTGGAGTAAAATCCACCTTTTATTAATGTATAGAAATTCTATTTTGCTTTAACTGTAAAATCTTTTGCATTTACTATATCAGCAGTAACTATTGAATTTAATTTTTTTGTTTCACCAGGTTGAATTTCTGTTAAAACTGTATCAAAAGTTGTAATTACAGTATTATTATCACCTAGGATTGTAATAGTTACTATTTCTTTTTCATGTTTAGTAGTTCCTACATTTTTTATGTCTGCAAGTAATACACTGCTTCCATTTTGAGAAGTAAATTGAATATTTGAAAATTCAATATTATTATACTTCTTAACAGAATTTAAGTCTTTACTATTGTTTATTTTAACATCATTTGCTAAATCAGTAACATACTTTTCAGAATTTGATACTTCTTCATTATTAGAAGCTGAGTTACTTGGATTCTTAGAATTATTTCCAAATCCTTTTACAATAAGTATAATTAGCAAAACTGCAACTAAAATACCAACTAAAGTAAAGATTACCTTTTTTTCTGAACTTGTCATTTGAATCATCCTTTCTAAATATTTATTTATGTCTATATGCTATCACAATATATTTTGCAAGTCAATAAAAATAGTTTAATTAGCAAAAAGTATTGAAAAACTAAGAAAATGATATTATTATAATTACAATACAAGCCTAAAAAAGAGGTACAAAAATGTCGAAAAATGGTGTACGATTTTGCTTGCAAAATGCAATTAAGTATAGTATAACAATACTAACTTAGTTGCATTTTTAAATTGTAAAAAATTTATTATGAATCTTAAAATTTCATCAAAGAGTTTTAGTTTTCAAGACAATTTATTTCAAACTTTATTAAACCTATATAAATTAAAATCAAAAATTAAAAAAAGTTAAATCTTAAAATCAAATTTCAAAACAACAAAATCTTATTAAATCTAAAAATTCCAAACAATGAAAATATAAATTAACAAGAAAGAGAGGTGCATTTTAGTATAAAAATGCAGCTAAAATATAAAATTTAAAGGAGAA
>CAKOVW010000039.1 GCA_934122125.1 uncultured Clostridia bacterium
TATGGGTTGACAGAGTAAAACATTGTAAAGTATGTACTTCATGCAAACATGAAGGAAAGTGCTTAAAAGGTGTTGAATTAAAATGTCCACCATGCCAAGATAAACCATGTGAAAGACCATGCGAGGACCCTTGTAATAAACCTTGTAGATAAGCCTGGATTTCAAAATTTTTTATGTGAATCTTAAAAATTCGCATATTTATCTTCTACAGAACTTTCTCATAATATGATAAAGTTCCTAGAATACAAAAAATATCGGAACTTAGAAAATTCTAAGCTCCGATTTTAGTTTTACAATATTCCCATTCTTCTTGCTAATTTTTTACCCTTTTTAATCATCTTTCTTTTGTTATCTCCCATGGCTTCTGAATACATCATCGCAACACCTGCAGTTACTATCCCGCCTATTAACATACCTTTTACAAATTTCATATTATCTACATCCTTTCACAAAATATTACTCTTTAGCTTTAGTATGTCCCTTTTTATTTTTTATATACGTATTGTACCAAGAATATATTTCATATATTGCAATAATTAATAAAAATGCTCCAAATAGTTTTCTTAGAACTTGTACATTCATATGACTGCTTATATTTGCACTTATAATTGCACCAATTATTCCTGAAATTACAACTATCCATACTTCTTTTACATTTATATTTTTATTTTTAATTCCTATAATAATTGATGTAATTGCCGTTGGTATAAAAAATATTAAATTTGTCGACTGCGCCGTGTGTTGGTCTAAATTCATGAAAATAGAAAGAAGAAGAATTAATATCGTTCCTCCTCCCATTCCCATTCCGACTAACAATTCCGGAAATAAAACCTATTAGTATTTCAAACACTTTCTATACATCCTTACTTTAAAACAACATATTCCATCCAGCATATATCAAAAACATAGCAAATAGAAATTTTAAGTACTTGTCAGGTACTTTATTTAAAAGTTTTGCTCCTGTAAACCCTCCTATTATTCCTCCTATTGCACAATATATTCCTGTTTGCCAATTTATTAAATTACTTTTTGAATACAATATTGCTGTTGTAATTACCATAGGTAATATACAAAAAATTGATGTTGCTCTTGCTTTTTTCGGTTCCATTTTTAGCATATATATAAACGCTGGAACTAATATAAGTCCACCACCTGCTGTAAAAAGTCCACTAATCGTACCTGCCATAAAACCTATAATTATTTTTTTAAAATTTTTACAAAACACTTCTTTCATTTATATTAGTATGCATGTTTTTGTCTAAAATTATACTATTTATCAAGCCAAATCTTCCCTATTTTTTTGAATTTCCTTTTCTGCAATTTCAGTTAATGCTAAATCACATTTAAGCATTTGTGTAACAATGTGATTTCTTAACTCCTCATCTTTTATTCTTTCTGTTGCATCCAAAAATTTTTGTAAACTATATAAATATTTTTTATTCTTTTCTTTCCAATCTCTGTTAATACAGCTCTTTTCCTCTTCTGTAAAGATATTTTTTAATTTCATAACTCGCACCTCTTTTGTTTTAATTACCCTAAGATAGTTTCTTATTACTTTTATCGTTATATTGCCTTTATAATATGTAATTTTAATATATCTCGTGGTAAAATACAAGTACTCGACAAAATACGACAAATTTCATCATTAAAAATATAATAGAAAGGTTGACTCACATGATTAAAATAAAATTATCTGATTTACTTGGAAAACATAAAATGACTCAAAAATCTTTAGCAGATGCAACTCATATTAGACCTGCTACAATATCTAAAATGTATTATGAGGAAACTAAAAGAGTTGATATTAAGCAATTAAACAACATTTGCAAGGTATTTAATTGTGAGATTTCTGATTTATTAGAATATATTCCAGATTCAAAGGATAAATAATATTTTAATTTATATTTACTAATAAGTTGAATATATTATATCAAAAGATACTAGCTTTTGCTAGTATCTTTTATTTTTTTAATTGTATTTTTGGTATAATTTCAACCAAATTATTTACTAAAAATTCAACATCTTGCATAGAATTTGATTTTCCAAATGTCGTTCTTAATGTTCCTTCTGCTAAGTTTTTGTTTAATCCAATTGAAGTTAATACATGCGATGGTTCTGGATTTCCTGTACTACATGCTGAACCAGCTGAGGCACATATTCCCTTTTCATCTAATTCTAATAACAATTGCTGTGCATTTATATTTGGAAACGAAAAATTTGCATTACCTGGAAGCCTATTATCTCTAGACCCGTTTAATTTTGCATAAGGCATTTTTTGTTCAACCTGTTCAATATAAAAATCTCTTAATTTTTTTAAGTGATTATTATATTCATCATAATTAAAATATATGCTTTCAATCGCTTTCCCCAAGCCTACTATTTCTGCAACATTTTCTGTTCCTGCACGCTTATCTTTTTCTTGATGACCTCCATCTAGAATTTTATCAAATTCTACATTTTCTTTTACATATAAAGCTCCTATTCCCTTTGGTGCGTAAAATTTGTGTCCTGACATAGATAAACTATCTATATTTAAGTTTTCCACATCTATCCTTACATTTCCTACTGCCTGAACTGCATCTGTATGAAATATAATATTATGTGCTTTTGCAATCTCTCCTATTTTTTGTATTGGTTCAATTGTTCCAATTTCATTATTCGCAAACATAATCGAAATTAAAATAGTAGTTGGTCTTATTGAATTTACTAATTGATTAATATCTATAACTCCATCTTTATCTACATTAAGATATGTTACTTCAAAGCCTTGTTTTTCTAATGTCTTACAAGAATTTAAAACAGCATGATGTTCTATTTTACTTGTAATTATATGGTTTCCTTTTTTCTTATTAGCATAAGCAATTCCTTTAATTGCTAAGTTATCGCTTTCACTTCCACAAGAAGTAAAATATATTTCTTTTGGCTTGGCATTGATAGCATTTGCCACTCTTTTTCTTGCTAATTCTATTGCTCTTTTTGACTGTCTACCTATTGTATACATTGCAGAGGCATTTCCATATTCAAGTTCAAAATATGGAAGCATTTCTTGCAAAACCTCTTTACTCACTGGTGTAGTAGCTGCATGGTCAAAATATAATGTTTGCATAAACTTTCCTCTTTTCTTTAATATAAAATATCTATATTTATTATATGTTATTTTTTCTATATTATTTACTATTTTGCAGGCAATAAAAAAATAAAAGAATAACAAATATTCTTTTATTTTTTTATTGTATTCTCTTGGTTCCACCTTGTTACTCTAACATTTTGATATGCTTGTAAAACTTCCGAGTACTTTCTATATTCGTCTTCCCATATAATTGATGGTATTTTATCATACGCTTTAAAAACTTTTTCTGCTTCTGTTAAAAATATTATTTGTTCTTGTGGACTCATAAGTTTATATCTTTTTGAAAATTTATATAGTTTATCTAACATGTCATTTGCTTGAATAAATCCCCAAAAATCTTTTATTTTTATGCCTGCCATTCTAATTTGTAAAATAGCTGAAGCAACTAATGCAAATATTACAAATATTAGTAAATAAATTAATGTTAATGCTTCCATTTAAATTTTCCTTTTCTTAAGTTTTTTTTATTGTATCATTATTTGTTTTTTTGTGCAATATATTTAAAAAGATTTTAATTTTTTCGTGATTTTTATTTTTAATATATGGTATAATTAAAAAAAAATAAGGATGGTATTATGGATCGTTTTGAAGAAACTAAAAAAGCTGGATTATTAGGTATAATTGGAAATATATTTTTGTTAGTAATTAAAGGAACTGTTGGGTTTGTATTTAAAAGCCAAGCTATGATTGCCGATGCTGCAAATAGTGCAGGTGATATTTTTGCATCTCTTATGACATTTATTGGTAACAAAATTGCAAGCACTCCCGAAGATTCTGACCATAATTTTGGTCATGGAAAAGCTGAATATATTTTTTCTATGTTTATTGCTATATCTATGATTGTAATTGCATTTAAACTTTTGTATGACTCTGTTTACACTTTGATTAATGGTAGTAACTTAAAGTTCTCTTGGCTTTTAGTTGCAGTTTGTATAGCTACCATTATTGTAAAACTTTTTCTTTATTTATATACTTCTAGATTAGCAAAAAAATATAACAATATTTTATTGGATGCAAACAAAAAAGATCATTTTAATGATTGCATTGTAACTAGCCTTACTCTAACTTCTATTTTACTTACTCTTATTAATATTTATTGGTTTGATAGTATAGTAGGTATTGTTATATCAGTTTGGATATGTATTACAGGATTTAAAATTTTTATGGAGAGCTACAATATTTTAATGGATAAATCTATAGACCCAAAAACAGAAGAAATAATTACTGATATTGCTCATAATTATAAAGAAATACAAAAATTAGATGCCATATCTTCCACACCAGTTGGCTATAAATATATTGTAGTTTTAACTATATATGTTGATGGAAATATGTCTACATTTAATAGCCACAAATTGGCTGACAAATTTGAAAAAGATGTAAATGCTTTAGATAACGTTTATAAAGCAATTGTACATGTAAATCCAATTTAATATTAAGTTAAAGAAAGAAGCCGAGCAATGTGCTCGGCTTCTTCTGGAACGGAGGTTTTATGTAAGGGTAGGGAAAGATACGAATTTTTCTATTCTTGTTTTATTTGAAGAATAATTAGTCGCTAGGTAAATCCACTAAAGTAGCTGTTCCGCATCGTTTTTTCTCCTTTTTTCGGTGGGGCGATAAAACGCCCAGATGCATGTTTTTTGAAACAACCTCAGCTGCTAGTAGTACCCTGACGGATACAAATACCGCATATTTGTTCCTACCTTTCTCTGACGGTATACATTGTCAAACCTCTTACTTTTCCTTTTCCTACAAATTAGCATCCCTATTGGGAAACTGTAACAGTATTATAACATTAATTAACATAAATGTCAACCGTTTACATAAACTTTTTTTTGTTCTTTATGCAAAAAGTAAACTCCAAATGAATTTGAAGTTTACTTTTACTCTTAACTTATTACAATTTTGTCATTTTCTGCTTTAATAACAGCCTTTTTATTTGGCTTAATATTTCCATCTAAAATTTCTTCTGCAATTCTATCTTCTAGTATGTTTTGTATTGCTCTTTTTAGTGGTCTTGCACCATAATTAGTATCAACACCTTTTTTAGCAATTAACTCTTTTACACTATCATCAATTTCTAGCTCAATGTCTTTAGCTTTCATTCTTTTTGTTACTTGATTTAGCATAATATCAATTATTTGCTTAATATCTTCATCATTTAATTTATGGAATACAATTATTTCATCTATACGGTTAATAAATTCTGGTCTAAATTGTTTTTTCAATTCTCCCATAACATCTTTTTTAATTGTTTCATATTCATTTTGGCTTTCTTCTTTTTTATCTCCTGCTGAAAATCCTAAAGTAGTTTTATCTGTAATTAGTCTTGCACCAATGTTAGATGTCATTATTATAACTGTATTTTTAAAGTTAACTGTTCTTCCTTGAGCATCTGTTAATCTACCATCATCAAGAATTTGAAGTAACATATTCATTACATCTGGATGAGCTTTTTCAATTTCATCAAATAGAATTACTGAGTATGGTTTTCTTCTAATTTTTTCTGTTAGTTGTCCACCCTCATCAAATCCTACATAACCTGGAGGAGAACCAATTAATTTAGATACAGAATGACCTTCCATATATTCAGACATATCAATTCTAATCATTGCATCCTCATTTCCAAATAGGCTTTCAGCTAATGCTTTTGATAACTCAGTTTTACCCACACCTGTAGGGCCTAAGAATAAGAATGAACCTATTGGACGATTTGGATCTTTTAAACCAACTCTTCCTCTTCTTATTGCTTTTGCAACTGCGTCAACAGCTTCATTTTGACCAATTACTCTTTGATGTAAAGTTTGCTCTAAGTTTCTTAATTTTTCATTTTCAGTTTGAGTTAATTTTTTAACTGGTACACCAGTCCAACTAGCCACTACTTCTGCTATATCTTCTTCTGTTAGAGTAGTTATACTTTTAGTATTTTTACTCTCCCATTTTTCTTTTTCTTTTTGTAATTTTTCTTTTTCTACATTTATTTTATCTCTTAAGCCTGCTGCTTTTTCAAAATCTTGAACTTTAATAGCATCATCTTTTTCCTTGTTCATAGCAGAAATTTCTTCTTCTAATTTTTTTAATGTATCTGGTTGGGTATATGTTCTCATTTTTACTCTAGATGCAGCTTCATCAATTAAATCTATAGCTTTATCAGGTAAAAATCTGTCATTTATATATCTAGTAGATAGCTCAACTGCTGCTTTTATAGCTTCATCCGTTATTTTTACATTATGATGTGCTTCATATCTATCACGAATTCCTTTTAATATTTCTACTGTTTCTTCATTTGTTGGTTCACCTACTGTTACTGGGCTAAAACGTCTTTCTAATGCACTATCTTTTTCAATATACTTGCGGTATTCATTTAAGGTTGTAGCACCAATAACTTGAACCTCACCTCTTGCAAGAAGTGGTTTTAAAATATTTGCAGCATCAACTGCACCTTCTGCTGAACCAGCTCCAACAATAGTATGAACTTCGTCTATAAATAATATAACATCTCCTGCTTTTTTAACTTCTTCTAGACATTTTTTAATTCTTTCTTCAAAATCTCCACGGTATTTTGCACCAGCTACCATGCTAGCAATGTCTAAGCTAACTACTCTTTTATTTTTTAACATTTCTGGCACATCTTCTGCAATTATCTTTTCAGCTAATCCCTCTGCTACTGCTGTTTTACCAACACCAGGTTCACCAATTAAACATGGATTATTTTTAGTTCTTCTTGATAAAATTTGTATAACCCTTTGAATTTCATCTTTTCTACCTATAACTGGGTCAAGTTTTCCTTCAGCTGCCTTTTTAGTTAAATCTGTTCCATATTGATTTAGTGTAGGTGTTTGGTTAAAGCTACCTCTAGCTTTTCCTTTAGTTTGCTTCTCGCTCATACCTGCATTTTCATCTTCATTTATAACTTTTATAATTTCATTATATAATTTTTGAGGATTTATGTTTAAATCCATCATTATTCTAACAGCAACACTATCTCCTTCACGCATAATTCCTATAAGTAAATGTTCTGTTCCAATAAATTCAGAACCTAGTTTTCTAGCCTCTAAAAAAGCATTTTCAATAACTCTTTTTGAACGAGGTGTAAAACCTATTTCTCCTCTATTTTGAGATTTATCTCCTTTACCTATTAGAACTTCAATTTCTTCTACAACATTTTCTGCTGTTATTTTTTGCATGTTAAGCACTTGGCTCGCAACGCCACTACCTTCTTTTACTAAACCATATAGAATATGCTCTGTACCTATATAATTATGTCCAAATCCAGCTGCTAAGTCGCCTGCATATTCTAATGCTTTTTCTGCTCTTTTTGTAAATTTATATACCATATACATACACTTCCTTTCTACTTTAAGGTCATTAGTTTAATTTTCTAATTTCATCTCTTATTTTTGCTGCATCTTCATAACGTTCTTCTTTAATTGCTTTTTCTAATTCACTTTCTAATTTTTGTTTTTTATTTTCTTGTTTATCTTTCTTAGTTGCTTTTTCTATATCATTTAATACGTCTTGTTTTTCATCAGCACTTAGGCTGCTTGTAGTTTCTATTTGCTCAGGTTCTTGGCTAACTTCTTCAAAAAATGGACTATTAAATATACTATCATTAAATCCAAGTCTTTCACTTTCTAACATATTTCTTTTAGCAAAACTTGGTAATAAACTACCTACAGATGACATATCAAAAAAGTCATCTAACATATTAGAAAATGACATATTAAAATCCAAACTTCCTAATCCTAATTTTTTTGCACATTTATCACAAAGTGCAATTTCTTTTTTTACTCCATTTATAACTTGAGTGTATCTAAAGTTTACCTCATTTTTTCCACAATTTTGACATAACATAAAAATTACCTCCTTTAAATTTTAAATTATGTATGGTCATTAATCCTCAACTAAATTAACTAACATGTTTTTAAAAATTCTTGCTCTTAAACTATCTTTAATTTCTTGAGGAACTGTTAAAACATTATCACTTGTTGCTACTTTTAATAGTTTAGCCTCTTTTTTAGAAATAATGCCTTCTGATAAGAAGTTACTTATAAAAATATCTACTTCTTGTGAAGTTATTTTATTCTCCATGCTGTTTATTACATGCATTAAATAATTGCTTTTAGTTACATTAACTTTTTCTATTTTAATATGACCTCCGCCACCTCTTCTGCTTTCTACATAATATCCTTGTGATGGTTTAAACCTTGTTGCTATTACATAATTTATTTGTGATGGCACACAATTAAAATGCTGTGCTAAATCATTTCTTTGTATTTCAATAATATCATCGTCCTCAAACATCTGCTTTATAAAATCTTCTATTACATCTGACATCCTCATTTTTATTTTTCTCCTTTGACTTTGACTTTCTTTGACCTACAATATATATTATACTCTCATTTTTTACTTTGTCAATATATTTTTTAAAATTTTTTTCAAATATAAATTGCAATAATAAGTGTCGTACTTTTTCCAATAAAATTATAACATTATTTATGATACATTTTTTGCCATTTCTAAACTTGATTTATATCCAAACATAGGCCTTAACAAGTTATTTATCCAATTCTCTATTTGTTGAATGAAATCTTCAGAAATATTTGTTATAACTGTTCCTTTTGGTATAAATCTTCTTATTAATCTATTCGCATTTTCATTACTTCCTCGTTCTCCTGATCTATATGGATGTGCATAATATACTTGTAGACGTGGTTCCTTTTTTCTCTTGTCATACGACATTTCTAATGCTTTATAATCTCTAAATTCACTGCCATTATCAAATGTTATTGTTTTAAATTTATTTTTAAAATTAGATTTATATTTCTTTTCTAATTTATCAATTGATTTTGCTACATTTACACTATGTTTATTTGGTATCTTAAATATTATCTCTTCTCTTGTCATTCTTTCTGTAAACGTTAATAAAGCTGCTCCTTTACCATCTCTTCCAACAACTAAATCGCCTTCCCAATGTCCATATTCACTTCTATCATTAGCTTCTTTCGGTCTAAAATCTATACTCTTCTCTGCTGGGACTTTGTCGCAATGTGTTTTTTCTTTATTTTTTTCCTTATATATTTTTTTATAAATCATATCTTTTTCTGTTAAATTTAATATTTTTTTATGAATACAATTTCTTATTGTTTTTGCACACACTATAATTCCAAATTCTTCTGGTTTCCTTTTTAGTTCTGCAACTAATATTTCTGGTGATTTTCTTTCTTTTTTTATTCCATTTTCAATATATTCTACTAATCTGTAATTTGCATCTAGTTTTATGTTTGGTCCTTTGGCTGTCATATTATATCTATATTTTTGCTCTGAAACAGTTGCACTATATACATATTTTATTTCTAAAAGGGTAGTTAAATTTTCTGTTAACCCTCTTTTTATTTCTCTTTGTATTGTTCTTACACTTTTATTTAATAATTTTGCTATCTCTGAACATGGCCTCTTTTCAATATTATACCATCTTTCTATTTGTGTTTTTTCAACATAATTTAAATGTTGGTATTTCTTTTCTTCTTTTTTTCTGTTATAATTGTTTTGACACATAAATTACAAATCCTTTCAATGTTTTCTTGACAATCACATTGTATCATTTGTAATCTTATGTGTCTATTTTTATTTTTAGGTGCGTCACTTAATTTTACCATTTATA
>CAKOVW010000040.1 GCA_934122125.1 uncultured Clostridia bacterium
ACTATAGTAACAAGTAATAAAGGAAATCAATATGAAGTAGGAGATGACTATTCATATGATTGTGGAATATCAAGTTATACGGGAGGCTGGAAAGTACTAGGCGCAGAAGATGGTAAATTATTAATAATGTCAGCAGCAGATATAGGAACATTACAGTTATCTGGCAAAGAAGGATATAACACAGGAATAAGCCAATTAGATGAAATGTGTAAACCATATGGAACAAATGCAAGAAGTATAAAAGTAGAAGATATAAATAGAGTAACAGGATATGATCCAAACAATCCAGGAGATGGAAAAAAATATGCAGCTGGAAATTGGGGAGAATATGGAAGTTCAGTAACATATACAGCAAGTCAAACAACCAACAATACAAATGGTTTGACATACACAGGAGGATTAACAAATGGTAAATATGAACATGTAGATGGAAGAATTATAGGTTCAAATGGAGTAACATCAATAACAGAAACAAGTACATATTACAACTATTTTCCAAATACATTAACATCAAGTAATGCAACAACAGGAACATGTAAAGGAATAGAAACAACAAGTAAAGCATACAAACTACTATTTAGAAATGCGAAAGATTCTGCAAATTGCTCGTACTGGCTTGCGTCTTCAAGCGTGCTTGCGTACCCTTACGCCTCGAACTTTGGCTTGCGCTGTGTTTACACTTCTAGCATCGTGTACAACTACAACTTGTGGAGCTCTGACGGCTACACTAGCAGTCCTAGCTTGGGCGTCCGCGCCGTAGTTTCTCTATAATCAAGAGAGAGTGTAAGAAATTTTGTGTAAAAAATAAATATAAAAAAATACTTCCATATGATAAAATAAATTTATCATATTGGGAGTATTTTTTGTTTACTTATGAACAAAAATGTGATACATTATTATAGGTGATACAAATGGCAAGAAATCGTAGAAATAAACGTAGTTCTAAAACTATACTAGATGTAATGAGTTCAAAAGCATTTATAACTTTAACAATAATTTTAATAATAATTATAGCTATATGTTTTGCAACTATTGCTTACCGCAATAAACAAGAAATGGAACAGCTAGCCAAACAAAGGGAAGAACTAGAAAAAAATATTGAAGCTATTTTTGAGGAAACAAATCAAAATATAACAAATTCTAATAATACAGTAAGAAATAGTATTATTAGAATATCAGCCGTTGGAGATATTTTATGTGAAAACGCTATGATAGAAAATGCATATAACAAAGATGAAAATACATACAATTTTGAACCAATATTTAAAAATATTTCTAGCTTTTTAAGTAATAGTGATATAAATATAGGAACAATGGAAACTAATTTTACTAACAATAATTATTCAGGTTATGGGCAACGTAATAGTCCAATATCATTTGCAGAGGCTGTAAAAAATTGTGGAATAAACTTAGTAAGTGTTAGTACAAATCATAGCTTAGATTATGGAATAGAAGGACTACAAGAAACTAAAAGAGCACTAGAGGGACTGGGGTATGATGTAGTTGGAGATAATTTAGGAGAGAACAGAGTAATAATAAAAACTATAAAAAATAAAAAAATAGCATTTTTATCATATACTTATGGTGTTGAAAAACAAAATGATAAAACAAAAGAAGAGTTGGAAAGTGCAAATATATATAATAATGAAATTGCTGAAAAGGACTTAAAATATGCAAAAGAAAATGCTGATTATAATATAATAATTATGCACTGGGGAGATGCTTATTCAACAAAACCAAGTAAAGAGCAACAAGATATTGCTAAATTCTTGATAGCAAATGGTGCAAACATGATTTTAGGAAATCATGCTTCAGCAGTACAAAAAATGGAAATTATGAAAAATGACAATGGAGAAAGTGTACTTGTTGCATATTCACTAGGAAACTTTATATCTGCAGAAACAATGGATGTTTCAAAAACAGAGTTACTTTTGAATATTGAATTAAGAGCTGACGCTGAAACTGGAAAGGTAGTATTAAGCAAAGTAGATTATACACCAATTTATGTATTGGATAATGGTACAAAAGCAGAAAATAGATATGAGTTAATAGATATGAAAGCAACAGCAAAAGCATATGCAAATGGAAATAAAGACATTGTGAACAAAAAAACATATAATAAACTAATAGATGGTTTAAAATTACTAGAAACAATAATTAAGTAAAAAGGAGCAAAAAATGAAAGCAGGATTTATATCATTAGGATGTAACAAAAATTTAGTAGATACAGAAAAAACAATAGCCTTGTTTAAAGAGCATGGATACGAAATAGTAAATAATCCGAAAGAAGCAGAAATTATTATAATAAATACATGCGGGTTTATTGAATCTGCAAAAGAAGAAGCAATAAATACAATATTAGAGATGGCAGAATATAAAAAGCAAAACTGTAAGTATTTAATAGTAATGGGTTGCCTAGTAGAAAGATATAAAAAAGAGCTTGAAAAATCAATTCCAGAAGTAGATTTATACATAAAATATAGTGAATATAATAATTTATGGGAGCAGATAGAAGATTTATTAAAATCTAAGCAAAAAGAAAAAGTAGATTTTAATAAGTATACTGACAGAGTAATTACAACAGGCCCAAATTATGCTTACATAAAAATTGCAGATGGATGTAGTAATTGTTGTACATTTTGTGCAATCCCTAAAATTCGCGGAATACAAAAGAGCAGAACAATAGAAAGCATTGTTGAAGAAGCTAATAATTTAGCTGACCAAGGATATGAAGAAATAATTTTAACAGCACAAGATACTACAAGATATGGACAAGATATATACGGTGAGCCAAAACTTGCTGAACTTTTGCAAGAAATATGCAAAATAGATAAAATAAAATGGATTAGAATATTGTATTCATATCCTGAAACTATTACTGATAAATTAATTAAAGTAATAAAAGAAAACGAAAAAATATGTAATTACTTTGACATTCCTATACAACATATATCAGATAGTGTTTTAAAAAGAATGAACAGAAAAAGTAATGGAGAAAGTATTAGAAAACTAATACAAAAATTAAGAAAAGAAATTCCAAATGTAATACTAAGAACAACTGTAATGGTAGGTTTCCCAGGAGAAACGCAAGAAAACTTTGAAGAATTATATAATTTCTTAAAAGAAGCAAAATTTGATAAACTTGGAGCTTTTATGTACTCTAAAGAAGAGGGGACAGCAGCAGAAAAAATGCCAAACCAAGTACACCCATCTACTAAAAAAAGCAGATACAATAAAATAATGAAATTACAACAGGAAATTTCTAGGCAAAATTTGCAAAATAAAATTGGAACAGTTCAAAAAGTTAGAATTGATGGAATAACTAAAAACCAAAAATTTTATGTTGGCAGAAGTTATATGGATGTGCCAGAAATTGATGGAGTAGTATATATAAAAAATACAACAAAGTTGGAATTAGGAAATTGGATAAACTGTAAAATAACAGATATAAAAGATTATGATTTGGTAGGAGAGATAGATTAATGAAAACTAACAAAAAAATTATATTAACAGCAATACTATTAGCAATGTTGGTTATATTATCAAGATTTTTATCTATAAAAACACCAATTACTAAGATAAGTTTTGCATTTGTACCTACAATGCTATGTGCAATTTGGCTAGGACCAAAATGGACAATTTTATTAAATGTGTTAGGAGATATTATAGGTGCTACACTATTCCCAACAGGTGCATTTTTTATAGGTTATACAATAAGCACAGCTGTGTCTGCAGCAATTTATGGATTTATACTATATAAAAGAGAACCAGACAGCTATAATGATAAACAATTGGTTTTAAGACTTATACTTGCCACAACATTAGTAGCAATAGTTGTAAATATGGGGTTAAATACATTGTGGACAAGTATAACTACAGGCAAAGCATTTTGGGCATTACTTGCAACTAGAATTGTAAAACAACTTATTATGATTCCAATTCATGTTGTAGTAATCTTTGCATTAGAAAAAACATTAAGAAAGCCATTTGATAAGTATGTAAGGAGCTCAAATGATTAGACTAGAAAATGTTTCATTTAAATATAGAGAAAGCAATAAAATATTAGATAATATTAATTTAAATGTGCAAGATGGAGAAATTGTTGCGATAGTAGGGAAAAATGGTTCTGGAAAATCAACAATAGGGAAACTAATTGCTGGAATTTTAAAGTTAAAAGATGGTAATATCTTTATTGATGATTTGGATATAAAAAAACACCAAAAAAAAATTAGAAACAGAGTTGGTGTAGTATTTCAAAATCCAGAAAATCAAGTAATTTTTAATTCGATTCAAGATGAACTATCATTTTCATTAAAAGGGCTGTCAAAACAAGAAGTAGAAAATAGAATAAATGAAGCATTAAAAAAAGTGGAAATGTCAGAATTCAAAAACAAAGAATTGTATAACTTATCATTAGGACAAAAACAAAGAATTATGATAGCTGAAGTACTTGCCAAAAAGCCTAAATACATTATTTTTGACGAACCAACAACTATGATAGATAGCTTAGGAAAGGAAAAAATATATCAGATAATTAAAAACTTAAAAGAGCAAGGATACACAATAATTTGCATTACTAATTTAGCTGACGAAATACTATTAGCAGATAGAACGTTAGTATTAGAACAAGGAAAAATAGTATTAGAAATAAAAAAAGAAGAATTGGTAGAAAAAGCAAGTGAATTAAAGAAATATGAAATAAAACTTCCAACTATTTTAGAAATATTAGTAGAATTGCAAAAAGCAGGGGTAAAAGTAAAAGCTAAAGACTACACAATACAAGAACTAGTAAAACATTTTATGACATTGGAAACGGGAAATTTTGACACAATTAAAAAGGCAGGTGGCTCAAAATGAAAAATGTAATTGTTTTTTTGATATTTATTGTATATGCTACCTTAATATTTTTTGTACCAAGTAGTGGTTGGCTAGTAGTTTTTGCAGTGATAAATCTAATACTAATGTTAGTAATAAAAGTAAATTTTAAAAAGGCAATAATAAATTTAACAAAATACTTGCCATTTATATTATTTACATTTATATTTAATCTAATATTAGACAATTATATAAATGCAATTTGGATGGCAGTAAAATTGTTATTAGTATGCAATACAACATATATTTATTCAAGAACAATTACAGTTTCACAACTTGCAAAAACAATAAGAACAATATGCAAACCATTAGAAATATTCAAAATAAATACAGAAGAAATTGAATTGATAGTAAGTATTTCACTTTCAATGATACCAGTGCTAAAAAATGAATATATAGAAGTAAAAGAGGCTTGCAAAGCTAAAAATATAACTTTTAATATCAAAAACATGAAAGTTATTTTATCAAAAGTACTACTATCCACAATAAAAAGAATAAATGAAATAGATGAATCTTTAGTAGAAAAAGGATATGAATACTAAAAAAATAATGACAATTAAAAAAATATAGTATATAATTACAATAAATATAAATTAAAGGAGAATTGAAGTATGGAAAGAGTAAGAGGATTTGAAGTGGCAAAAGGATTTGAACAAGCAGAAATAAACATGCCCGTACGTAAAACAAAATATTCAGCAGGATATGATGTAGAGGCAGCAGAAGATTGTATAGTTCCAGCATTTAAAGCAGGACAAGCACCAACATTAGTAAAAACAGGAATAAAGGCATATATGCCAGAAGACGAATATTTAATGCTTTGCAACAGAAGCTCTAATCCAAAGAAAAAAGGATTAGTATTATCAAATGGTGTTGGAATTATAGACGGAGATTACTATGGAAATCCAGATAATGATGGACATATAATGTTTGCATTTTTTAATATAAAAGAAGAAGATATTGAAATAAAAAAAGGAGATTGCATAGGGCAAGCAATTTTTCAAAAATTTGGAATAGTTGACAATGACAATGCTCAAGGTGCTAGATTAGGCGGATTTGGTTCTACAAGCAAATAAAACATACTTATAAAATTTAAAATAAAAATGGTAAAAGTTTTGACTTTTACCATTTTTTGTAGTATAATATATTTGCGGTTAAAAGAAGAGCCTAAAAACCTTTCTTAGCTAAAAAAACCAAATATTTTATAATAGAAAGGAGAATCTTACATGTTTAATGTAGGTGATAAAATTGTATACCCAATGCATGGAGCAGGTACAATAGATAGTATAGAAGAAAAAAATATTTTAGGAGAGAACCAATCTTATTATATTATAAAAATGCCAGGTGAAGTAAAAGTAATGGTACCAACAAATAGAGCAGAACAAATTGGCGTTAGAAATGTAATAGGCAAAGAAGAAGCAGAAAAAGTTATTTCAATTTTAGGGGAAGATGAAACAGAAATGTCTCAAAATTGGAATAAAAGATATAGAGATAATATGGAAAAAATGAAAAGTGGAAGCATATATGAGGTAGCAGGTGTAGTTAGAAATTTAAGTTTTAAACAAAAGGAAAAAGGGCTTTCAACAGGTGAAAAGAAAATGCTTTCTAATGCAAAACAAATTTTAGTTAGTGAACTTGTATTAGCAGAGCATGCTACACAAGATGAAGTTGAAGAATTAATAAACAACAAAATAGATTTATCATTTAATGAATATAGAGCACCACAAACTAATGTAGATTTAAATGCAAGTGCAGTTAATAAATTTATTCCATTTGATGATGATACAACAAATTTATAAATTTATATTGATACAATATTATGCTTATTGTATAAGCATTTTGCTTATACAATAAGAAATACTAGAAGGTAATTATGACCTTCTTATTTTTTTACATAAAATATTTGTCATAAAGTATAGAAGGATTTAAACACTTTATGTCGAATAATATAAGTAGTATGTAGAAAGGTTGTCAAAAATTGGTAAGATATAGTGATGAACTAATTGAAGAAATAAGGTCGAGCAATGATATTGTAGATGTAATATCTAAATATGTAACTCTTAAAAGAAGTGGGAGAAACTTTTTTGGATTATGTCCGTTTCATAAAGAAAAATCTCCTTCTTTTGCTGTTTCACCAGATAAGCAAATATTTCATTGTTTTGGTTGCGGAGCAGGTGGAAATGTTATTCACTTTATGTCAAAAATAGAGGGCCTAGACTTTAAGGATACTTTAGAGCTACTAGCAAACAGAGCAAATATTGAATTACCAACTTTAGATAATTTTGAAGATGACAAAACAGCAAAATTAAAATCAAAAGTTTATGAAATAAATAAAATTGCAGCTGAATTTTACCATGAAAATTTATATAAACCTACATCAAAAGTAGCACAAGAATACATAAAAAAAAGAAAACTTGATAATCGTACATTAAAGGCTTTTTTAATTGGCTATGCAGGTAATTTTAATGAGCTATATTTATTGCTAAAACAAAAAGGTTATACAGAAGAAGAAATGTTGGCATCAAGTTTAGTTAAAAAAACCGAAAATGGTGGATACATGGATAGCTTTAGAAAAAGACTAATGTTTCCAATACAGGATATTAGAGAAAGGGTTATTGCATTTGGCGGTAGAGTATTAGATGATAGTAAACCTAAATACATAAATTCACCAGAAAATATAGTATATAGCAAAGGTAGAAATTTATTTGGACTTAATGTGGCAAAGAAACATGACACTAAAAAAATTGTTATAGTAGAAGGATATATGGATGCTATTTCTTTGTACCAAAGAGGTATTACAAATGTTGTAGCATCACTTGGAACTGCTATGACAGAGGCACAAGGCCGTTTACTTAGAAGATATAGTGAGCAGGTAATTTTAGGTTATGATGCAGATGGAGCTGGACAAGCAGCTATATTAAGAGGAATGGAAATTTTGCAAAACTTAGGTTGCGATATTAGAGTATTACAAATAGAAGGAGCAAAAGACCCAGATGAATATGTGTTAAAATATGGACCTGAAAGGTTTCAAAAATGTGTAGACAATGCTATTTCATTAGTAGAATTTAAAGTAAAAGTTTTACTAAAGGAATTGAATATAGAAAATACAAATGATAAAATAAAATTTTTAAATGAAATTGCAAAAATTTTAGCAAAAGTTACAAATCAGATGGAAAGAGAAATTTATGTAGATAAAATTGCTAAAGAGTACAAAATATCAAAAGAAGCAATTTATGCTGAAGTAAACAAACTTATGTACAAAGATAGCCAAGGAAGTAAAAAGCTAGAAAAAAGGGTAACCACAATGGTGCCAAAAGAAGAAAAATCAAATAGCATTTCTGAGGTGGTACTAAAAAGGGAAAATTTGGTAATATATCTACTTATAAATGAATATTCTAAATGTTATGATAAAATAAAAAATTTGATTACATTGAACTATATTCAAGATGATACAAACAAACAAATCTTGAAAAAAATGTATGAAGAATTTGAAAAAGGAAATAGTAATACTAATCAATTATTAGATTGGTTTGAAGATGAAAAAATTATTAGTCATATTACAGAAATAATGGCTTATGATTTTGAAATAACTGATGTAAACAAAGCTATAGATGATTTGATTAATATTTATGAAAAAGAAAAGCTAATAAATAGAAGAAATGAAATTTTGAAAAAGCTAGATAATGCATCTGATACCAGTTCAGATGATATAAAGGAATTAGAAATGGAACTTAATGATATTATTTTAAAACTAGCCAAAATCAAGTAGGAGGTTTAATATATATGAAAAAGAAGCAAGAAGATGAGCCAATAGTAGAAGATGAAATTAAAGAAACAGAAGTAGCTAACAAAGAAAAAAAGGCTAAAGCTCCAAAGAACGAAAAAGTAGAACCAAATGAAGTAAAAGAAGAAAAAACAAAAGTAAAAAAAATAGAAGAAGTTAGCAAAGAAAAGGTAGAGAGCATTTTAAAAAGAGCTAAAGAAAATGGAAAAATTACTTATGGTGAGCTTGCTAATGAATTAGAAAATACTAATCCAGATCAAATTGAAGAGGTATTTGACGCTTTTGATGGCTTAGGAGTAGAGGTTTTAAAAGATGGCGATTTAGATATAGAGCCAGATATAGATGATTTAAGAGAAGTAGAGGACATTAAGCTAGATGATATTGACTTAATAAATATGGAAGGCATTAGTGTTGATGATCCTGTTAGAATGTATTTAAGAGAAATAGGAAAAATTCCTTTATTGACATATGAACAAGAATTAGATTTAGCTCAAAGAATTTTAAAAGGAGATGAAAGAGCAAAACAAAAGCTAACAGAGTCTAACCTAAGACTAGTAGTAAGTATAGCCAAAAAATATGTTGGCAGAGGAATGCAACTATTAGACTTAATTCAAGAAGGAAACATGGGCCTAATAAAGGCTGTAGAAAAATTTGATTATACTAAAGGATATAAATTTAGTACTTATGCTACATGGTGGATTAGACAAGCAATTACAAGAGCTATTGCAGACCAAGCAAGAACTATACGTATACCAGTTCACATGGTAGAAA
>CAKOVW010000041.1 GCA_934122125.1 uncultured Clostridia bacterium
CACTCGGCTTATCCCCAATGTCCTCACTGGGCTTATCGCCAGTATCCTTGCTGGGTTTGTTGCCAGTATCCTTACTAGGCTTATTGCCGTTGTCTTTGCTGCGGTTATCTCCGCTGGGTTTGTTGTCATGATTTTCACTGGGCTGATTGCTGATTTCCTCACTGGGTTTAACTTCATTCTCATTATCCGTTTTGTTTACGGTACTGCCGCCGGGTTCATTGGTGATATTTTCACTTGCATCCGGCTTATTTTCTCCGTACTCAGACTGAGAACTGCTAGGCTGCTGCGGGTTCTGCTGCGAGGAGTAATGGCTTTCGCACCTTGTAATGCCAAAAAACATCAGCATAACAATGGTGAAAAAGGCTACAACCTGAAGCCACCGCTTGGAAGAAGATTTCTTCCAAACATTGGAGAACTTGCTCCCCGAAGTCATAACTTTGTTGTTCTTTTTCATAGACATTTTCCTCCATACAATCAATATTTTTTGTTTGCATATATATATAATAGGTACTCTACCCATACTTACATTAAGTATAGCATTTTTTTACATTTTTGTCAATTTTTTATGTATACTAATATCATTGTTTATAAAAAATATGTATATCAAAAATCTTCGATTTTTCTACACAATAAAAAATGATAGCATAATAAATATACTATCATAATGTTCTATATTGATTTTTATCTGCTCTTTCATCAAGTTTTCTATCATATTCTTTATTTTTATAAAACCAATCTGTCTTTTTATCAATTGGATTTGCTTTTCTATTTTTATCTAATAATACATCAAAAAATGCTGCTATTGGTATTACAATTCCTACTAAACATACTAGTAAATTACTATATAATTCTATTGGAGCATTCCCTGCTATAATACTATCCATACTGTTATATATGTATATTCCATAATAAATTACATGTGCAACTAAGTATATTATTGTTGGAAGTAACTTTCTTCTTGTAATAAAACATATACAAATAAATGTAATAAATAGTAAAACGATTTCCATAGTTATATCTATTGGAGGTAAAACAAAACTTTTACCCATAGAGCTTAAAACTGTTGCTACAACTCTAAATCCCCAAAATATAAATGCAAATATTGCTATTAACCAGCTAGATAAATTTTTCATATAATATTTTCCTCTTTTTTATTAAAATATATGTTAAGGGACATCTCTGTAAAAATAGAAATATCCCTTATATTTTATTAGTCTACAAAATTAAACTCATCTTCAAATTTCTCTTTAAATTTTTCAAATACTTTATTAAGTACTTCTTCATCTTCTACACTAACATAAGATTCTTCATCTTCTGATTCTGTATCTTCTAGTTTAAGAATTACAACTTCACCAGGTTCTTCTGTTTCTTCCTCTTCTACTGGTAAAAGTACTACATATTCTTCTCCATCATATTCTATTAGATCTAGGAATTCAAATTCTACTTCATTTCCATCTTCATCATTTAAAACTAATATGTTGTCTAATTCTTCTCCTTCATTTACATTTTCTGTGTCTTTGTTTAAATTTTCTTTACTCATTTTAATTTTTCTCCTCTCGTTTATATATAATAAAATTGTATTTCTACAATGTTAATATCTATTTCTATTGTTTGTATTTTTTGCATATTTATACATTATTTTTTTGTTTATTCATGTATGTTTCAAGAATGTAAACTGCTGAAATTGTATCTACAATTTCTCTTTTTTTATTTTTATTTATATTAAGATAATTCATAGTTTTATGTGCAGCAACAGTTGTTAATCTTTCATCAATTGTTTCTATTAAAATTTTAGGAAATTTACATTTCAACTTATGTATAAATTTTTGAGTTACTTCAACCCTTTCAGTTTTGCTGCCATCCATATTTAATGGCATGCCAATAACAAAGGTATCAATAGAGTACTGTAGTAAAATTTCATCTAGCCTTTTTAACACTACCTTATCATTTCCATTGCAATGTATTGTTTCTAACCCTTGCGCTGTAATTCCAAGTTCGTCTGTTATAGCTAGTCCGACTCTACTATCTCCATAGTCAATTCCTAATTTTCGCATTTATTACTCATCCAATCCTATATAATTTTTTACCATTTTTTCTAATAGTTCATCTCTTTCAATTTGTCTTATCAAATTTCTAGCATCGTTATGACTAGTAATATAGGTAGGATCTCCTGATAAAATATAACCTACAATTTGGTTTATAGGGTTATATCCCTTTTCTTCTAGAGCATGATATACTTCTTTTAAAATTTCTCTTGCTTTTAAATTTTTGTCTTTTTCTACTTTAAAGCTGACTGTTTCATCAGATATCATAGTAAATTTCCTCCTTATAAATAATTAATTGTATTTTCATCTTTTGAAGCTGAATCTAAATATTCTTCTAGCTTCTTTGTAAGCCCTTCTAGTGCTGTTCCTTTATAGTATGTAGATAGTACCACATTAATTTTAGGTGATACCTTACCTTGCTCTGTTTCTATTTCTATGTTTTCTACTTGTTCTTTAATTTGGTTCATAAAATTAACTATTGTATTTATTTCAATTCCAGAAAATATTATAGCAAACTTTGGTCCCATATATCTAACAAAAACGTATTCTGAAGATAAGTTTTTGGCCACTTCATCACTAACTTGTGTAACTATTTGGTTTCCTGCTTCTCTGCTATATTTTTCATTAATCTCTTCCAAATTTGTAATTCTAAATAAGCAAACTGTTGATGTTACATATTGGTCAATAATCTTTTTACCTTCTGCAAATAAATATTCTGCAGATTTTAATTTAGTAAATTTATCTTCTCTTACTATATTTTCTATAACTTGTTGATTTTCAACTGTTTTTAGTACAGATACAATATTATTTTTTATAACTTCTAATATAGTAGTATCAATATTATCAAATTCATGTGGCTTACTGCCTTCTATAATCCAGTATCCTATATATACATTTTCTATATATAGAGGGAAGAACATAGCTGACTTTGCTCTTCCAAACTCCATTTTTTGATATGGTAGTCTTTCTCCTTCTTTTTCAATTGTTATATATTTTGGTATTGCTGACTGTATACTGTCTTTAAATATCTCCTCATTTTGAAGATTTCGTAAAGTTTCCCAATGTTTTGGTTCAACATTTGATGCTTTAACTACATACTCTGTTCCATTATATATAACTATAGTAGAATATTTAATATTATACCTTTCAATCAGAATATTATTGATTTTTTGAATTTTTTCGTTTACTGAAGTAACTTCACTTATAGTATTCATAAAATCTTGTAATATATTTAAATTTGTTATTTTTTGATTTATGTTATTAAAGTTTTCTATTTTTTTGCTTATTGATAAATTATATACAAATAATCCTATAATAATTAGTATTAATAATATTATTACTCCTAGTATCAAAAAATTCACCTCTTTTTTGTAATATTTAATAGTTGTTTTTCATTTTATTTAATGTGCTATTCATACTGGCTGAAAAGTTATTACCTTTATTGTATGGGCTATATGCTGTATTTTTTGTATTATTTCCAATTAAAGGATATACCATATTTCCTAAGTTTTCAAGTGCTGACATTAGTCCTTTAGAATATCCATTTAGTGTAACTTTACAATTTATAATTCCATCTAAATACCTTGAATATGTTTGTTCTTCAAATGGAATTGTACAATATTTTACTGTATCTTTATTAAATAACTCTGTCATAAAAGACATTTCTGGGTCATTATAATAAGCCATTCCACCAATAATTACCTTTTCATTTACGCTCTTTAATTTTACTACCTTATTTAATACAATTCTTATTTTTTCTGTATTTAGCATATTTTTAGCCTTTAGATTTCTTAAAAATTCTGTTAATGGTTGTATTGTCAATATATCTAAACTTTGTACTAAATAAATTTCTTGTGCTTGTACAAAATAGCTATAATCTGTTGTAAAATCACAATCTATAAGTACTAATGAATAATTATTAGCTAATGTTTTTATTATTGTAGAACTGTCTTCCGCTTCTTCCATTTCTCCTGGAACATTAGTATATACTGTTAAGTTCTTATGAACTTGTATTCCTCCTGCAATTCCTTTTTGTAAGTTTTCCATACAAGTTGCTGCTACATTTCTTAGATTTTCCTCATTTTCTGTATAAATATAATATGAATTTTTATTTTTTGTTAAGTCTAAAATTGCTGTATTTATTCCTCTTTGTGAAAGTAGTTCTGCTAAATTATTTACTAAGAAAGATGTTCCATTTTTTGAAGTTCCAATAAATGCAACTACTTTTCTATCTTTAGTAATAATGTTAGCTGTATTTAATTCACTAAAATTATTAGTAACAACTGGTGTTGATTTTATTGTTTCATTATAGTTTTCAGTTGTTTCAAATTTAGGTTCTACTACTTTTGGTTCTTCTACTTGTTTAGTAACATTTTCTACTTTTTCAGGTTCTTCCTTTAATTGTTCATCTTGTGCAAATAAAAATTCATTGTCTAATCCTGGTAATATAATTTCTTCTTCATTTTTGTTTGTTTGTGTTTGTTCTTCATCACCTAAATCAAATAAATTTATTGGAGCTACATCTTCTGTATTCTCTTTTGGAACAACATCTTCTTTATTTTCTTTTGGTTGTTCAACGCTTTGTTTTTTAGGTCTGCCTCTTCCTTTTTTTACAGTAACTACTTCTTCTGTTTCTTCTGGTTTAATCTTTTTAGGTCTGCCTCTTCTTTTTGGTTGAACTGCCTCTATATTTGAACTTTCTTCAATTTCATTTTTTTCTGTTTCTACAGCTTCTTGTTCTGTATGCATAATATTATCAAGCACATTTTCAATTTCAGAAGATGGCTCTTCTGGTTCTTCTTGTATTCGAGTTGGAATATCAACTTTAGATTTTGTACCTTGTACCTTTTTTACTGTATTTGTATCTATTGTAGAAGGTATAACAACAGGTTCTGTAATTACATTTCTTTTTAAACTTTGTCTTATTATTTCTAAATCATTACTATCATCTGGAATTTTATTCTTTTTAGCATATTCATTATATTTATTATACTTTTCTGCTGGTTTTGATGGCATTCCAAATGCAACAACTTCTTGATATTTTGGACTATTAGCTTCCAAAACAGCTTTTACATTTAAAGGCAAGAACTTAGCAATTAGCCTTAGTTGAGCATCTGTATATTGACTAGCAATATGGTCAAAACTTTCTACATATTGTTCCTCATTTTTTCCTAGTCTTTTATAATGATTTATAATGTTCTGAATTTCAACTTCACTAACATCTCCGTCATTTTCTACTTTATAGTCTACATCATCTGGATCTATATGGTAGTATACCTTTGCTTCTTTTTTTCCACGTGGTCTATTTAATAATTGACATACAGCAGTAATACTCCTATCTTTTCCAATAAGAGCATTATATACACCTATTCCAAATAACTTAACTAGTAATGGTTCTGATTTTTCTCTCCTGTCAGTACATATTAAAATTATTGGAATATCATTTCCATTTTGGTTTGTTGCTTCATCACTAATGTTATCCATTTTTTCAAATATGAATTTATCTATTTGATCATAATTAGTATTTGAAAATGGTTGTAAATCTTCACTTATAATAATTCTATCATAAGTTTTATCTCTTTGTAACTCTTTAATAATTGCATTAAAATAATATACATTCTTAGCTGAAATAATTTCTTTATATTCTTGTTGATATTTTTTTATTATTGATTCAGAAATGCTTTCATTATTAACTGCAAATAATACTTTCATTTGTTTTAACCCCTCCAACCTCTTACAACTATTGCAAAGATCAATGGTAATACTTGGCAAATTACCATTACTGTAATAATGGCTACTAATACGCCGAAGCCTTTATCTTGTACATCTAACTTTCTAATTCCTATAACATAACGATATATAGCAGCAAATACAATTCCTACAAATCCAAATGGAATACTATATATTCTAACTGTGTTTAAAATATATGCTACTAAACCATATGTGTTGTTTCCGTAAGCTGCTTGATAATCTTTTAGTTCATTTAATGCTTTTTCTTTTATACCAACTAAGTTAGTAGTAGCTGTTTCTGATGTTATTGTATTTGCTTGGTTATTAGTTGCGTACACTGTAACTGTTCCAAATATTATTAATAAAATAAATACTATTGCGACTATTTTTTTCATAAAATGTTGCCCCTTTTCATTTTTTTATTTTTCATTTTCATATATTATATAATACAATAAAGTGTAGAAAATAGCAAGAAAAAACTGGATATTTTTTAAAAAATATCCAGTTAACCTTTTTTATATTATTTTGCTGAGAATTTTTGTATTTTTGAATATTGACCATATTCGTAAATGCCATTTACTATTCTATATGCTCTTACTCT
This sequence comes from uncultured Clostridia bacterium, assembly GCA_934122125.1. Taxonomy (GTDB): domain Bacteria; phylum Bacillota; class Clostridia; order TANB77; family CAG-508; genus CAG-273. Next base: position 6,376 of record CAKOVW010000041.1, read on the forward strand.
TGCAGTATATTTATAATCTTTTTCTGTTAATCCAGAAATTTCTCTGCTATTTGTAGTTGTACGCATATTAATAGTTCCGCCTATTCCTGGAACTGTAAATTCAATTTCATATCCGTCTGCATCTGATACTTTATTCCAATTTAAATATACAGTATCTTTAACTACATAATATGTAACATTGTTTACATTTCCTACATTTTGGCTATATTCATATCTGTTATATTTTTCGGTAGTAAAATATTTAATAGTTGAAAAATCTCCATAGTTTTTACTTCCGTTTCTGTATTCAAAGGCTCTTACTTTTACCTTATATCCAGTATTGTATTCTAGATTATATAAAATGTATGTACTTTCATTTACGTCATCTATTTTTTTGAATGTTTCTCCATTTTTTGCTGCCCATACTTCGTATCCATCAGCATTGTCATCTTTCCACCATTGTAGGTATGCTTCATTTCTATGTTTTACTTCTACATTAAATCCACTTATTCCTTTTACTTCATCTCTTTGTGTTGTAAAAGAAACTGCAGAAGAATCTGTCCCAGCGTTTCCTCTATTATCATTTGGTGCTATTATTACTCTATAGGTTGTATCACTATCTAGCCCTGAAATTTCTGCATATGTTCTTGTTGTATTTTTAACATATTTATATATTCCATTTTCTTTTGCTAGATATATATCGTAGTTTGTTGCATTTTGTGCTTCATTCCATGTTATATATGCTCCATCTGTATAAACTCTTGACACTTGCACTCTTTTTACTTGCCCTACTTTTTCTATAGTTGTTGTATCTTCATCAGTTCTAAAGCTACGAGCTGAAGAATCTTGTGAATATACAGTTTTATTTTGTTCATCATTATATGCAACTATAATTACTTTATAGTTTGTATCACTATTTAGTCCTGAAATTTCTGTATATGTTCTTGTTGTAGTAGTAATGCAACTATAACTTCCATTTTCTTTTGCCAAGTATACTTCATAACCTGTTGCATTGTTTACTTTATCCCATTCTACAAATGCCTTGTTTTTAGTTATGTTGCTTACATATATGCCTGTTGGTTTAGCTAATTTTAGTTCTTCATTTTTAGTATTATTAACTGTTATAGATTTAGAGTTAGAAAGTTCTCCATATACTGTTCCTGAATTAGTATTTTTATATGCACATACTTTAAATTCATATGCTTTTCCAGCAACTCCACCTTTAATGAATATATTATTTGAAAAAACGTGTCCTAAATTCATATATCCAAATCCAGGCATATTAGCATATATTAAATATCCTGTTGCATTTGAAATTTCATTCCAAGTTAAGTTTATATACTCTCCAGATTGTGTTGCATTTAGCCCTGTAATTTTTGATAAAGCTGTGTTTTTTTCTGTTTCATTATAATTAACTGCAATTTCTTGTGATAGTGTACCCTCTATTTTTTGTCCGTTTTTTAGTTCATATGCACATACTCTTGCCTTATAAACTTTGTTTGTTGTAAAGCCTACCACTGTTGCTTTTGTTCCATTTACAGATCCGATAAGTTCATATCCTTTGTTTTCAGTATTAATGTATAAGTTGTATCCATCTGCTCCTGTTACTTTTTCCCATGTAAAATTTATTCCTCTTCCACTAGCATTTGCACTTAGGCCATATACTTTGCCTACTGCTGCTTGTACTGGTGTTGTCATCATTGGTAATAAGATTAATAATGTTGCAATTATAACTGTAATAATTTTTTTACATTTCATAAATGCTCCCTCCTTTTACACAATGAAATTCTATCATTTTTCATGTACACTGTCAAGAGTTCTGGTAGTATTTGTAAAACTATTTCCAACATAAGGAAGTATTTTTTTAAATATTTATTTTACACAAAATTTCTTACACTATCTTTATAAAGGAACTACGGCGCGGACGCTAAAGCTATCGCTGCAAGTGATGCCACTAGAGAGCCAGTAGTAGCAGCTACCCACACCGCCAGAAGCGTGCACATAGTGCAAGCCAAAGTACAAGTAGTTAGAGGCCGCATTCACGCACGAAGACGCAAGCAAGTAGCAGTTTCCTTTACCAGCACTTGTATTTGCATATGTTCCAAATATTAGTTCATATGCTTTACTTGTTGTTTCTATTCCTTTACATGTTCCTGTTGTATCATTGCTTGTTGTTAATGAATATGGATAATAGTAATAATATGTACTTGTTTCTGTTATTGATGTTACTCCATTTGACCCTATAATTCTTCCATCTATATGTTCATATAATCCTCCTGTGTGTGTTAAACCATTTGTATTATTTGTAGTTTTACTTGCTGTATATGTTACTGAGCTTCCATATTCTCCCCAACCTCCAGCATTATATTTTTTTCCATTTCCCGTTTTATTAGGGTCATATCCTGTTACTCTATTTATATCTTCTACTTTTATACTTCTTGCATTTGTTCCATATGCTTTACACATTTCATTTAACTTACTTATTCCTGTATAATATCCTTCTTTCCCTGATAATTGCAATGTTCCTATATCTTCTGCTGACATTATTAATAATTTACCATCTTCTGCGCCTAGTACTTTCCAGCCTCCCGTGTAACTTGATATTCCACAATCATATGAATAGTCATCTCCTACTTCATATTGATTTCCTTTATTACTTGTTACTATAGTTTTGTTTTGTGTCCATGTTTCAGCTTCTACTACTATTGGACCTTTTATTGTTTCTTTTACTTTCCCTGCTTTATCTGTTGATAATATGTGTAAATACCAGCTTCCTGTTGCTGTTGGTGTCATCTTTATTGTTCCTGTTGCACTTGTAAATGTATTTGTATAGCTACTTTCTGCTGTTCCTATTGCTGTACTTGTTTGATTAAATAT
>CAKOVW010000042.1 GCA_934122125.1 uncultured Clostridia bacterium
TTAATAGAGGGAAGAAGCAAAACAAATGATAATATGCTTACAGGAAGAACAGATTCTAACAAAGTTGTAATACTAGAAGGAACAGACGAACTAATAGGCAAATTGGTTGAGATAAAAATAATTTCAGAACACATGTGGTATTTGAAAGGGGAAATGGTATAAAATGAAAGAAATTACTGATAAAGAGTTTGAACAATTAATGTTAGAAGTTATAGAAGGCAAAAAATCTAGAGGTAAATTTGCAGAGGAATTACAAACGGATAGGAGAACTCTAAATAAAAAAATTCAATTATTGTCAATAACTAACCCAGAATTATATAAGCAGTTTGTTGAAAAATATCCATATAAACCAAAAGAGATAACAGCTATTCCTTTAAAGACTATGTTATATGAATTTTTAAAAACTGGAATAAGAATGCAAGATTTGGCTGATAAATATGGAATTGGTGAAAGAACATTAAGAAGAAAAATAGAGGCTTTAAAAAATTCTGATAATCCTAAAGACAGAGAATTATATGATATATGTAAACAAACAGCTTATAACCGTGCTCATGGAAGAAAAACATCTTTTGAACTTCAAAGAAATATTGAAGAATTAAAAATAGAAAAAGAAGAAATAACTCAAAGTGACAAAGAAAAAAGAAGACAACAATTACTCCAAATAGAAAAAAATTATAATGAATTGTGTAGAATAATGTCAAAGGAAAAAGCAGCAGAGGCGATGGGATATACATACAATAGAGTATATAAATTGCTAGATGAACTCTATTGTATGGAAATTCAAAATAATGTAATTAAAGGTTTTAAGGAAGGTATAAAAGTAAATCCAAAAGAGATAAATCAAGTTTTAGACGAACAAATAACAAAGCCAACAACTGAAACAGAAAAGGAGAAATAAACATGGCAGAATATTCACCTATGATGCAACATTATTTACAAACAAAAGAAGAATATAAAGATTGCATTTTGTTTTATCGTTTAGGCGATTTTTATGAAATGTTTTTTGATGATGCAATAACAGCTTCAAGAGAATTAGAATTGACATTAACTGGTAAAGATTGTGGTCAAGAGGAAAGAGCTCCTATGTGTGGTATACCATATCATGCTGCAGAAACATATATTGCAAGATTAATTGAAAAAGGGTATAAAGTTGCAATTTGTGAACAACTTGAAGATCCTAAACTGGCTAAAGGAATTGTAAAAAGAGATGTTATTAGAGTTGTAACACCTGGAACAGTAATGGAAAGTAATCTCCTAGAAGAAAAGAAAAACAATTATATAATGTCAATATATAAAAATGGAATTTATTATGGAGTTGCAGTTTGCGATTTGACAACAGCAGACTTTAAAACTACACAAATTAAAGATCAAAATAATTTTATTACTTTACTTGATGAAATTTCAAGATTTTCACCAGCTGAAATTGTTGTAAATACTATGATGTATGAATCAGCTCAAGAAATTAGTAAAATACGTGAAAGATTTAATATATACATATCAAAACTAGATGATGAAAAGTTTGATACTGACTACAATGAATTTAAAATCAAATATGATGTATTAAATGAAAATGAGCAAGAAGTTGAAGATATATCTGATAGTGTATTGTGTGTTGCAGCAAGTAATGGATTATTAAATTACTTAAAAGATACTCAAAAAAGCAATTTGGATTATATTCATAAAATTGTGTTATATTATACAACACATTATATGAATTTAGACATAAATGCCAGAAGAAACCTAGAAATAACAGAAAAATTAAGAGATAAAAGTAAAAAAGGTACTTTACTTTGGGTTCTTGATAAAACTTCAACATCAATGGGAGGAAGACTATTAAGAAGATGGATTAATGATCCTTTAATAGATGTATGCAAGATAAATGAAAGACTAGAAGCTGTTAAAGAATTAAAAGAGGATATAATTTTAAGAGGAGATGTTATTGATAGCTTAAAGAAAGTGTATGATATTGAAAGATTAGCAGGAAAAATATCTTATGGTAGTGCAAATGCAAGAGATTTACTTTCATTAAAAAATTCTGCTAAACAATTACCAGATGTAAAGAAAACGCTTTCACAAGCTAAATCTCCATTATTAACTCAATTATATGACAACTTAGATACTTTAGAAGATGTTTACCAAATAATAGAAGACTCAATTATTGAAGATCCACCTATAAGCGTAAAGGAAGGTGGAATAATCAAATTAGGATATGATGAAGAAATAGACCATTTAAAGAAAGCTACAACAGATGGTAAGAGTTGGGTATTGGAAATAGAAGCAAAGGAGAGAGAAGCAACTGGAATAAAAGGTCTGAAAGTTGGGTTTAATAAAGTATTTGGATATTTTATTGAAGTAACAAAATCTAATTTGTCAATGGTTCCAGATAGATTTATTCGTAAACAAACTTTAGCAAATTGCGAGAGATATATAACTGAAGAACTAAAAAAAGTTGAAAATGAAATTCTAGGAGCAGAAGAAAAAGTTGTAAATCTAGAATATAATGCTTTTTGTGAAATAAGAGAAAAAATAGAAAAACAAATATTAAGAGTTCAAAAATCAGCAGGCATTATAGCTACATTAGATGTTTTAACATCTCTAGCTACAGTAGCAGATGATATGAACTATGTAATGCCAATAGTTGATAATAGTGGAATGATAGACATTAAAGATGGACGTCATCCTGTTATTGAAAAAATACTACCAGGTGGAAGTTTTGTTGAAAATGATACATATTTGGATAAAAATGATAATCGATTAGCAATTATTACAGGTCCTAACATGGCTGGTAAATCTACATATATGAGGCAGGTTGCTTTAATAACACTTATGGCACAGGTTGGAAGTTTTGTACCAGCATCTTATGCAAAAATTGGAGTAGTTGATAAAATATTTACAAGGGTTGGAGCATCAGACGATTTGAGTATGGGACAAAGTACATTTATGGTTGAAATGATGGAAGTTGCAGCTATATTAAAAGAAGCAACATCAAATAGTTTAGTAATATTAGATGAAATAGGTAGGGGAACTTCAACTTATGATGGACTTTCAATTGCATGGGCAGTAGCTGAATATATTTCAGATACAGAAAAGTGTGGAGCTAAAACTCTATTTGCAACACATTATCATGAATTAACATCACTAGAAGAAAAGTTAGAAGGTGTTAAAAATTACTCAATTGCTGTAAAAGAAAAAGGGGAAGATGTTATCTTTTTAAGAAAGATTGTACCAGGTGGAACAGATGAAAGTTATGGTGTACATGTTGCAAAATTAGCAGGAGTTCCACAAGTTGTAACAAAACGTGCAAATGAAATATTAAAAACATTAGAAAGAAAAAGCATATTAGGAGAAAAAGCACAAGAAAAGGAAAACAAAAAAGTTGCAACAGGGCAGTTAGATTTATACAATTACAAATTAGCTGAAATAGCTCATGAATTGGATAAAGTAGACTTGAATGAACTAACACCGATTGAAGCATTAAATACTTTGGTTAATATGAAAGAAAAGTTGACATAAGAGTTAATTAGACATAAAACTTTACAAATTGTCAAAAAAGTTGTATAATAGAAAACAAGTTAGTTAAAAACTAACAAAAATATTTATAAGGAGAAGTTTATATGACGAAAAATTCCCGGAACCGTGAAGCCGGAAGCAATGGTGGCTATTCTACCTGTATGAAGATTAACAACTGCACGCATGCCTGGAAGGGCTGCGGCAAGTGTGCCAAGAACAAGTGCAATGACTTCAAAGATCCCAGGGATCCGAGAAATCGGAGAAAGTAAGCATAGACCTATCCTACGAGCAAGTTATTATAGCTTGCTCGTTTTTTTATTCATAAGAACTGGTTGACTAAAATAAATATAAGATATAAAATAGTATTACTAAATTGAAAGGAAAATAAAAATGAAAGTAAAATTAAAAAATGAAATACTAGATGTAGAAGAAAATAAGTCAATTATAGAGTTATTTAAAAATGAAATTAATGAAGATAAAAAAATTATTGCTTGCGATATAAATAATGAAATTAAATCATTAAACTATATTTTAAAAGAAAATGACAATATAAATTTTGTAGATGTTACTAGCAGAGATGGAAGAAGAACATATGTTAGAGGTCTTTTATTTATAATGAGTATGGCGTTTAACGAATGTTATCCAGAAGCATTTTTATCAGTTAATTATCAATTAACAAATGCTATGTATTGTGAAATTGATAATTTAAAAGTAACAAAAGAAATGATTGAAAATGTTGGCAATAAAATGAAAGAAATAGTATCAAAAAAACTACCAATTAAAAAAGTAGAAATGTCAAAGGAAGAAGCAATAAAATTCTATGAAAAGGAAAATAGTTTAAGAGGAATATTACAATTAGATAATGAGCAGAAGAAAGGTGTTTCTTTATATTTCTGCGAAAATTATTATAATTATTTTTATGGAGTTATGCCAATAGATACAAGCTATATAAATGTGTTTGATATTATTCCATATAATGATGGCTTTTTATTACGTTATCCTGATAAATCAAATTCAGATGTTTTAGAACCAGGAATAGCAAGTAAGAAAATGATTTCAACATTAGATGAATATAAGGACATTCACAGAGTATTAGATATTAATACAATATATAAATTAAACAAACAAATCAGAGAGGGAAAGGCGTCTGAAATTGTGCTTTTAGCAGAGGCTTTGCATGAAAAGAAAATTTCAGATATAGCAGATAATATTATAAACAGAAAAAATGTAAAGGTTATATTAATTGCAGGGCCATCTTCATCAGGAAAAACAACTTTTGCCAAAAGGTTAGGAATTCAATTAAGACTAAATGGATTGAAACCAGTAACAATATCAGTAGATGATTATTTTGTAGAAAGAGATGAAACTCCACTAGATGAAAATGGAAAATATAATTTTGAGTGTATAGAAGCAATAGATTTAAAATTATTTAATGACAATTTAACGACTTTGTTAAACGGTGGTGAAATACTTTGTCCTACTTTTGATTTTAAGGAAGGAACTAAAAAGTATACAGGCAAAAAGATGCATTTAGCAGAAGATGAAGTTTTAGTAATTGAAGGAATTCATTGCTTAAATGATAAATTAACTGAGTCAATTCCGAAAGATATGAAGTATAAAATATATATTAGTGCTTTGACAGTGCTTAATATAGATTATTATAATAGAATATCTACAACAGATAGTAGATTAATTAGAAGAATGGTAAGAGATCGTAATTTTAGAGGATATACTGCTATGCATACTTTGCAAATGTGGAATTCTGTAAATAAGGGTGAAAATCAATATATTTTCCCATTTCAAGATGAGGCAGACAGCATGTTTAACACCTCTTTAATATATGAAATTTGCGTATTGAAAAAGTATGCTTTGCCTATGTTACAAGAAATTGATAATTCTTATGTTGAATATGCAGAAGCTAAAAGGTTATGTGAATTTTTGAAATATTTTGAAGATATTGAAGATAAATATGTTCCTCAAAACTCTTTACTTCGTGAATTTATTGGTGGAAGTGTTTTTGAATATTAAGAGGTAAAAATATGGGAAGAAGATTTACAAAAATAGATGAAGCATTTATATGTGAAAATTGTGGAAAGTCAATAACCCCACTTGGATATACTTGCAGAGATCATTGCAATTATTGCTTACACTCAAAGCATGTAGATATAAATCCAGGTGATAGAGAAGAAGAATGTCATGGCGATTTAGAGCCTATTAGGGTTGAACTTGATAGCAAAAAAGGCTATGTTATAATTTATAAATGTAAAAAGTGTGGTGCAATACGCAAAAATAAGGCAGCAGATGATGACAATATGGATTTGATAATTGAATTGACTACAAAACAATAGAGAGGTTATTTTAAACCTCTCTATATAAATTTCCATTGGTATATTGTAAACCTTCTAGTTTCTCTCTATTATAGGCTTTATTCACAGCCTTGTTTATTTCATCAATATTTTCATCAATCATATCAAGCCTTACAAAATTAATTGGCAATTCTTTAGTTGAAACAGAAAGGGTTTTACTATTGCAAATTAAAGTTACAGTTTCAACATTATTAGGAATAATTCTAAAGTTAAATCCTAATCTATCTTTTAAATAATATTTGTTATTTTTCTTACAATTAACTCCACAGTCTGGATAACATTTATTAGTTTTACCTAAAAGACAATAACTACTAGCCATAAGGGGCAAATTGCCATATATAATCATTTCTGCGTTGATATTAGCAGTAGATAGCATATCTTTTATAAGTTCTTGGTTTAGCTCTCTTGACAGAGTTATTCGAGAAAGACCTAGCTTTCGGTATTCTTCCATAGTACTGTTGTTAAATACATTAAGTGTATAATTTCCAATAAATTCATAATCCTTGCTATATTTTTTTAGTAGTTCAAAATCGCCTATATTTGAAACAACAAATCCTTTTATGTTATATGAACTAATAATTTGATCTATAGAATTCAAGGCAATATTTTTGTAGTTTGTTTTTATTATGCTAGGCATATATATGTATAAGTTGTAATTGCTACTAAAGTAATCAATTATATTAGAATATTTTTTATTTATGAATAATTCTAAAGGCAAATAAATATTAGTAATTTTTTCTTTATCTAATTTTGCATAGTCAAATTTTAAATCTATTTGTCTAAGTAATATTGAAATTTTAGGATTTTCTACATTAGGGATATATGTGATACTTTCTTTTTGAGGTGTAGATAAATCAAATAAAGTTCGCTTAGATCTAGTTAATATTTCTTGCTCAACTTTTTCTAAAGCAGTTCGCCTTAATTCATTTAAAGTACTAATACTTGGAACATAAAGTCCATCATCTAAAAGAACAGTTATATTTTCAAAAGAAAATGGGGTATTAGTAGTTTTAGAAATTTGCTTTACAACTCTTTCTACACTAATAGGAGTTTTTAAGGCGTCAATTGGCATCATGTTAGAAACTTCTTTAATATGAATACTTGAATAAAGCTCATTGTAACAAGTGTTTTTATTTGTAGAAATTTCCATGCTAATAGGAACATTCTTTTTTATTGTAACAGTACAATTTAAAGGAATTTTTTTGTTTTCACAATTGTCGTAAGATAATTTAGCAAAATCACTTAAAGACTTACTAGAAATTTTATAAACTTTATCTCCAACTTTAATATTGCCTTTCATACGACCAACTGTAACTTCAGTATTGACAGAGGCCTTTTTAAAATTTGTATTTTTAATCATAAGCTCGGATACTAAATATTTTGAGGACTCATTAGAAACTGAAATGGAATCTCCAAGTTCTAAATTTTCTTCTAATTGCAAGGTAATATGTCCTTTGTTAGAATTATATTTTTTTATAGTGCCTAAATAAATTCCCATATTACTTGGCTTTTCTGGAAATATTAATTCTTTATTATATTTAGAAGAAAGATGACCATCTGAAAATCCACCTCTATTAAATACCTGCATTAAATCATTTATGTCTTTTTCATCAATAATAAAGTCATTATTATTTAAAATCATATCAATATATTTTCTGTAAATTCTAGTAACTGTAGCAACGTATTCGGGGCTTTTCATACGTCCTTCAATTTTAAAACACTTAACACCTGCTTGTATTAAGCGTGGGAGATAGGCAATGCTACATAAATCTTTGGTACTTAACAAATATCCTTTATCAATTGCTTTACGCTCGTGAGTTTCAGAATTTTCACTAATCAATTCGTAAGGTAGTCTACAAGGACCTGCACATTTGCCACGGTTTCCTGAACGTCCACCAACAACACTAGAAAATAGGCATTGACCTGAATAGCAAATACATAATGCACCATGAATAAAAGTTTCAATTTCAACTCTACAATTTTTACAAATATATTCAATTTCATCACAAGAAAGTTCTCTTGAAAGAACTACTCTATCAAAACCAAGTTTTTCTAGTTCTAATACACCTTGTAAATTGTGCACTGTCATTTGTGTACTAGCATGTACAGGCAAACCAGGAATATTATCAATTAAATATTTTGCTAAACCTAAGTCCTGAACGATTATAGCGTCAATTCCAGCACGGTATGCTTCTTTAGCCAAATCAATTGCACTTTCAAATTCACCATTTTCTAAAAGAGTATTTAAAGCTAAGTTGGTTTTTACATTTCTTAGCTTACAATAATCTATAACTTGTTTCATATCTTCAACATTAAAATTAGTTGCGTACATTCTTGCATTAAATTGTTCTACACCAAAATATACTGCATCTGCACCGTTTTGTACTGCTGCTTTTAAACAATTCCAATCTCCAACAGGAGCTAAAAGCTCTACTTTTTCCATATTAAATAATAACCTCCAAATTATTAAGCTATTTTAACCTTATTAATTGTAACACAATTTTTACTTTTTGCATACTAATATTATATACAAATATAAAAAGGAGGAGAACATTATGCCAGAAGAATCTAGAGATTGTGGATGTGGCCGTAATAATGGTTGTGGTTGCTTAAGTAACTTATTTGGAGGTTGCGGATGTGGTGATAGTAGTATTTTATTCTTTATAATAATATTTTTATTACTATTTTGTAATTGTGGATGCAACAGATAACATATTATTAAAAGGGCAACATTTGACAAATGTTGCCTTTTTTCTATTTTGTCTTGACGTAAAAATGTAACAATGATATACTAAGTTTGTAAAAATTTATCACTTTTTAGGAGGAAAAAATGTTATCAAAAAACATTTTTAATATACAAAAAATAATAAGCATTATTCTAATAATTTTAATGTTATCAAGTTTAATGATATTATTTACAAATAACAAAGTAAGTGCTACATATAGTAGTAACTTTTCAAAATATCCTGGCTATGAAAAGCTATTAAAAGAATTGCAACAAGCTCATCCAAATTGGGAGTTTGAAATACTAGAAACTGGATTAGATTGGTCAGAAGTAATTATAGCCGAATCTACAGGAACTAAATCAGATTCATCACATGGAATAAACGTTGTACCAGCAACTAGAGGAGATGCATGGAAGTGTGCATGTAATAAAACAGTAGAAAGTGTTTGGAAATGTGCTTCAACTGCTGCTGTTGCATATTATATAGATCCAAGAAACTCATTAAATGAAAATTATATATTTCAATTTGAACAACTA
>CAKOVW010000043.1 GCA_934122125.1 uncultured Clostridia bacterium
TAATTATATTGGAAATAGTACGAACTTAGAAATAGATTATGCAAAGAAATTAGGTAAAGAAATTATATATTATACCGATTTAATCGAAAACAAGTAGAGCAACAAATTACAAATTGCAAGGAGGAAATTCCAAATGGACATATATAATTTAAAAAATAGATTAGAATATCTTGATGAAGTTGCAAGATTGGAATATAACGAATGGGCAGACAACAAAGAAAAAGGATAGATTAATTATCTATCCTTAAATTTTTATGTGTATTGAAAACATTACAAAAATGTAGGAGTTGTTGCTTGAAATGTATGATATAATAATAACGGAGGTAGTGTAAAATGCAGAAAATTTTAATTGTAGAAGATGACGAAAAACTAAGAAACGAATTAGAAATATTTTTGAATAACAATGGGTACCAATCAGAAAGTTTAAAAACATTTGAAAACACATTAGATGATATTCTTAAAATAAACCCAGAATTATTGCTACTAGATATTAATTTACCAGGAGCAGACGGAGAATTTATATGCAAGGAAATAAGAAAGAAATCTAATATGCCAATTATAATGGTAACAAGCAGAGATAATGAAATAGACGAGCTACTAAGCATAAACAATGGGGCAGATCACTATGTTACCAAACCTTTTAATATTCACATTTTACTTGCCAAAATAAATTCGTTGTTACGAAGAACAAATATGTCAAATGAAAATGCTGACATTATAGACGCAAAGGATTTTATATTAAATATAAATAAAAGTACAATTCAAAAAGATGCTAAATGTATTGAATTAACTAAAAATGAGTTTAGAATTTTGAAATATCTAGTACAAAACAGAGATAAAATTGTATCAAGAGAAGATATAATGGGATGTTTATGGGACAGCGAAGATTTTATAGGAGATAGTACATTAACAGTTAACATTACAAGGGTAAGAAACAAGCTAGAGGAATTAGGATTAAAGGAACTATTAGAAACAAAAAGAGGACAAGGATATATATTAAAAGGAGCGAAAATGGAATGAGTTTTTTACAGTTTATAAAAGAAAAAGCATTAACAATATTTTTAATAATATTTTCTTTACTTACAATAGAAATATTTTTTATGGCATACCAAACAAGTCAATTCATTAAAATATATATTCCAGTAGTTATTTTAACTTCATACTTAATAGGTTTACTTTATGAATATTTTAAAAAGAGAAAGTATTATAAAAAGTTACAAAATATACTAGATGAGTTAAGTGAAAAGTATTTAATTACAGAAATTGTAGAAAGTCCAGATTTTATAGAAGGAAAAATATTAAAAGATACACTTGATCAAGTAAACAAGTCTATGCATGAAAATGTAAATAAGTATAAATATTTACAGGAAGATTACAAAGAATATATTGAACTATGGATTCATGAAATAAAAACTCCAATAGCAACAAGTAAAATGATTATAGAAAACAATAAAAACTCAGCAACTAAAAGCATAGAGGAGGAATTGAACAAAGTTGAAAACTATATTGAACAAGCCTTATTTTATGCAAGAAGTAATACAGTAGAAAAGGATTATTATATAAAAAAGTGCAATTTAAATGAGATTGTAAATGAAAGTATTAAGAAAAATAAAACTATTTTAATACAAGAAAAGGCTGAAATAAATACACATGATTTAGAAAATACAGTAAACACAGATAGTAAATGGGTAATTTTTATATTAAATCAAATTATACAAAACAGTGTAAAGTACAGAAACAAAGATATTACGCCTAGTATAGAAATCTATAGCGAACAGAAAAAAGAAAATGTTATTTTATACATAAAAGATAATGGAATAGGAATAAAAAAAGGCGAAATTACAAGAGTATTTGAAAAAGGCTTTACAGGAACAAATGGAAGATTATCAGGCAAAAAGTCTACTGGAATAGGTTTGTATTTATGTAAAAAGTTATGTGATAAATTAGGAATAGCAATTGAACTTAACTCAGAACAAGGAAAAGGAACAGAAATAAGAATAGTATTTCCAAATAGCAGTTATACAAATTTGGTTTAAACATTACAAAAATGTAGTGTAAATGTAGGCAAAATCGATGGCAATTAATTTATAAAGCTACTATAATGAAAACATAAAGGGAGGTAAATCTAAAATGGAAAATATATTAGAAGTAAAAAACGTTGAAAAATATTATGGTAGCAAATCAAACTTGACAAAAGCTGTAGATAATATTAGTTTCAATGTAAAACCAAAAGAATTTGTTGGAATAATGGGAGCATCAGGCTCAGGAAAAACAACAATTTTAAATTGTATATCAACTATTGATAAAGTAACAACAGGACATATTATTATTAATGGAGATGATATTACAAAATTAAAAGGAAACAAACTTAATAAATTTAGAAGAGAAGAATTAGGATTTATATTTCAAGATTTCAATTTGCTAGATACACTTACAGCATACGAAAACATTGCTTTAGCTCTTACAATTCAAAAAGTAAATGCACATGAAATTGATAGAAGAGTTAAAGAAATTGCAAATAAACTAGATATAAGCAATATTCTTAACAAATATCCTTATCAATTATCAGGAGGACAAAAACAAAGAGTTGCGTCTGCAAGAGCAATTATTACAAATCCACAATTAGTATTGGCAGATGAACCAACTGGTGCTTTGGATTCGAAATCTGCAAAACAATTACTAGAAACATTTACAACATTGAACGAAAAATTAGGGGCAACTATTTTAATGGTTACACATGATGCCTTTACAGCTAGTTATGCAGACCGTATTATATTTATAAAAGATGGAAAAATCTTTAATGAACTAATAAAAGGCAATGATACAAGAAAACAATTCTTCGAAAAGATAATTGAAGTACAAACCCTTCTTGGAGGTGAGCTAAACGATGTTATTTAAATTATCTGCAAGAAACATGAAAAAAAGTTTTAAAGATTATGCAATATACTTTATTACTTTAGTTTTAGGTGTAGCATTATTTTATATGTTTAACTCTCTTGATAGCCAAGAGGCAATGCTTCAAGTATCTAGCTCTACTAAAGAAATGATAAAACTTATGATTAATATGCTGGGTATGGTATCAATATTTATTGCAGTAATATTAGGACTTTTAATTGTATATGCCAATAACTTTTTAATAAATAGAAGAAAAAAAGAATTTGGAATATATATGACTCTAGGAATGGGCAAAAGACAAATTTCTAAAATCTTATTACTAGAAACAATATTTGTAGGAATAATTTCACTTGCAATAGGACTTATATTAGGAATATTTGCATCACAATTTATGTCAATATTAGTAGCAAAACTATTTCAAGCAGATATGAGTGAGTTTGAATTTGTATTTTCACAAAATGCTTGCATAAAAACTTGTATATATTTTGCAGTAATGTTTTTAGCAGTAATGGTTTTCAATACATTTACAATTTCAAGGTATAAATTAATAAATCTGCTAACAGCAAGTAAAAAGAATGAACAAGTAAAGATGAAAAATCCAATAATATGTATTATTGTTTTTATAATTGCTGCTATTGGGCTAGGATATGCCTACTGGATGGTAACAAAAGGTGTTTTCAACATGAAAAATGCTGATGAAACAACTAAAGCAATTGGAATATCAGTGTTAATTGGAATTGCTGGAACGGTTTTAATATTCTGGTCTTTCTCAGGGCTAATTTTAAAACTTCTTCAAACTAAGAAAAGTACATACTTAAAGGGAACAAATATGTTTGTATTAAGACAATTACACAATAAAATAAATACAACTGTAATTAGTATGAGTGTAATATGTTTAATGCTATTTATGACAATTACGGCATTATCATCATCAATTGCATTAAAAAATTCTATGCAAGCAGACATAGAAAAAATGACACCAGTAGATTTAAATTTATATAAGTCTGCTAATTTGAAAGTAAATGAAAATAAGTATTCACAAGAACTACAATATGATTCAACCCAAAGTATTTTATACACTCTTACACAAAATGGTTTTGATATAAAACTATTAAAAGACATTATAGAAATACCAATTTATGATGTAGAAGGATTTACGTGGGAAAAGACATTGGGAGAAGCCACAGAACAAATAAAAAAGCAATCACCAATGATGAAACTAGACACACCAGAAAACATTATAAAAATATCAGATTACAACAAAATTGCAAAATTATATGGAAATGAGCAATACTCTCTAGAAGATGATGAATATATTATAATTTGTAATTATGGAGGTATAGTTAGTATAAGAAATTTTGGATTGAAAACAAAACCAATAATTAGCTTGAAAGGAAAAGAATATAAACCTAAATACAGTGAGTGTAAAGATGGATTTATACAAATTTCTACAAGTCATACAAATGTTGGTATTGTGTTAGTTCCAGATAGTTGCAACTTAAGTAAAGATGAACAACAGTTATGGTTTTTAGCTGCAAACTATAATGCTAAAACGGACGCAGAAAAAGCAAATATAGGAAAAGTATTCTCAGAGGATGACTCCGAACTAATGAAAAAACTAACTAGCCAAAATAATACATTAAATGTAGAAACAAAAATAAAATTAGTTGAATCAAGTGTTGGTTTATCAACTATAATAGTATTTATTGCGATTTATCTAGGAATTATATTCCTTATAGCAAGTTGTGCTATTTTAGCATTAAAACAATTAACTGAGAGTTCAGACAACAAGCAAAGGTATATTATTCTAAGGAAAATAGGTTGTGATGAAAAAATGATAAACCAGGCATTATTTAGGCAAATAGGAATTTTCTTTATATTACCACTTGTTTTAGCAGCAATCCATTCAATATTTGGAATACAATTTGCTATGTCTATATTTGATACACTTGCATCTAGAGAACAGTTATTACCATCAGTTATAGCAACTGTAATTGTTATGGGTGTAATTTATGGATGTTACTTCTTAGCAACATATGTAGGAAGTAAAAATATTATTAAAGAGGAAGAATAAATAAAATTTAAGGAGGTATTTTTGAATAATTTAGGTGTATTGGATTCCGTATTATCTTGTAAATAAGAATTTATAAGAAAAGAGGAATAAAAATGAAATATATAAAAACAGAAAAATACAATAATGAATTAATTAATCAAAAAATTATGGGACCTAACCCATTAAAATTGGAAGAAGAACTTATGAAAGATAACAAAATAAAGGCAGGTTCAGTTGTTATGGACTTGGGAAGCGGTCAAGGAATAACATCTGTATTTCTTGCAAAAGAATATGAATTTAAAGTATATGCAGCTGATTTATGGAGTGAGCCAAAAGAAAATCAAAAGTTTTTTGAGCAAATGGGAGTAAATAAAGAAAACATTATAGCTGTAAAAGCAGATGCTACCGATTTACCATTTGAAAAAGAATTCTTTGATGCAGTTGTATGCACAGATTCATATAATTATTTTGGAAGAGATGAAAAATATTTAGATGAAAAACTTTTACCTTATGTAAAAAAGGAAGGCTATATTTATATTGCTATTCCTGGAATGAAAAAAGATTGTCATGATAATATTCCAAAAGAATTATTGTTATCTTGGACACCAGAACAATTAGATTATATTCATGATATAGAATATTGGAAAAATATTGTTTCGAAATCAAAAGACAGCGAGATAATTTCAATTAGTGAAATGGAAAGCAATGAAGAATGCTGGAATGATTGGCTAAAATGCGACAATGAATATGCTAAAAATGATAAAAAAGCTATTGACGCAGGAGCGGGTAAATATTTAAACTTTATAGCAATTGTTCTGAAGAAAAAATAGTTTTCTTATTACTAGAGGGTATCATTATTAATACCCTCTAGTATGTGGTATAAAAACAGAAAAAAGGTGAGGATAAGACAATGAAAACAGAAAAAATAAAAATAGATAATATTCCATCAATAATATGGGGAGAAAAGAGCCCAAAAGTATATATTGCTATACATGGAAATATGTCTAATAAAGAAGATGAAGTAATAAAAATACTAGCAAATGAGGTCGTAGATAAAGGTTATCAACTATTAAGTTTTGATTTGCCAGAACATGGAGAAAGAAAAATGGATACTAGTTATCTGTGCAAAGTTCAAAACTGCGTAAAGGATTTAGAAAAAGTTATTGAATATGCAAAGGCAAGGTATAATGAAATAAATATATGGGCTTGCAGTATGGGAGCATATTTTAGTTTATTAGCATATAAAAAAGAAAATATCAAACAATGTATATTTTTATCTCCTGTTGTTGATATGAAAACAATAATTAATAACATGATGTTATGGAGTAACACAACTGAAGAAGAACTAAAGGAAAAGCAAGAAATAAAAACAAATTTTGGTCAGACTTTATATTGGGATTACTATAAATATGTAGTTGAAAATCCAATAACTAATTGGGATAAAGAAACATACATCTTATATGGAAATAAAGATAATATGCAAAATGAAACAATAATTAAAAAATTTTCAAATGATTTTAATTGTAAGTTGTCAATACTAGAAAACGGTGAACATTATTTTCACACAGATGAGCAATTAAATTATTACGAGAATTGGTTAACTAAAATTATAAAGTGAAAGGAAAGTAAAATATGAAAAAGAAAAATTTAATTAATTGGCTTTGTCTATCTGGAATAGTAAGTATAGTATTTTATCTATTACATGATATTATAGGAGCTAAATATTATCCTAATTATGATTGGTTAAGCCAAGCAGTAAGCGACTTGACAGCTAAAGATGCACCATCATTTATAATAGCAAATGGCTATGTAACTATATATGGGATATTTAATTGCTTGTGTTGTGCATTAATATCTATATTGATAAAAAATGAAAACAGCAAGGTACTAAAAATTGGAGTATATACATTTTCAATAATGAATTTCATATCTGCAGTAGGTTATGCTTTATTTCCACTATCAAGTGCTGGATTTGATGGAAGTATTCAATCAATAATACATGTATATATTATAACAACATTAGTAGTATTACTATCAATTATATCTTTAACATTAATTGCAGTTGGATCTTTAAGAGGAAAAGATAAACATAAATATTTAGGCACTTTTGCAATTTTAGCATTAGTGTTAATGTTTGTTGGAGCCGTTGGCTCTGGAATTGTACCAAAAGAATATTTTGGTGTAGTGGAAAGATTTAGTACATATAGTGCAGTTGTATTTACTGGAATTTTAGGACTATATGGTTTTAAAAAGAATTATTGATAACTTATATAAAGCAAGTGATTAGTTGAAAATCACTTGCTTTTATGCTAGAATATAAAAGGATATTTAAGGATGTGATGAGGTGTGGAAGAAAGACCAATTTTGGACAATAATATAGATAGTAAAACATTTAGAGATTATTACTATTTGAAAGAAGAGTTAATCAATTTTTGCAGAAAAAATGATTTACAAACAACTGGTGGAAAGTTAGAATTGACAGAAAGAATTGCAAATTTTTTAGATACTGGTAAACGAACTTATCAAATTCATACTACTAGGAAAACTAAAAACATTGATAGAATAACACTTGATACAATAATAGAAGAAAATTTTGTATGTTCTGAAAAACATAGAGCCTTTTATAAAGAACAGATAGGAAAGAATTTTTCTTTTAATGTACCATTTCAAAAATGGTTAAAAAGTAATTCTGGAAAAACTTATAGAGCTTCAATAGCTGCTTATTACCAAATATTAGAAGATAGAAAGAAAAATAAAGCAACTATTGATAAACAGTTTGAGTATAATACTTATATTAGAGATTTTTTTAATGACAACAAAGATAAAAATTTGAAACAAGCAATTAAATGTTGGAATTACAAAAAAAGTTTAAAAGGCAATAATAAATATGAAAAGAAAGACTTAGAAGCATTAAAGAGCTAAATATAAGGAAATTAGAAGTAATAAAGATGAATATGGCAATGAAATAGCAATTTATAGAAAAGAGAGTAAAATTTATGGATATGTATCAAAAACGAGAAATGAGAAAAAATAAAAAAATGAACGAAGATGTAAAAAGTTTACCATCTATGAGCATTAACTGGTACCCACGGACATATGGCCAAAACTAGAAAACAGATAATAGAAGATTTAAAATTGATTGATATAGTTGCAGAAATATTAGATGCACGTATTCCACTTTCTAGCCAGAATCCAGACATAAAAGAAATTATAAAAGATAAAAAAAGATTAGTAATTTTAAATAAATGTGATTTGGCATGTGAAAGGGAAAATAAAAGATGGGTAGATTATTTTGAAAAAAATAATATTCCAGCTGTTCTAGTAGATTCAGTATCTGGCAAAGGAATACAAGAAGCAATAAAAAAAATAGAGCAAATCTATGATAATGAAAAATATGACAACAAAGGAAGAATAGGAAAATCAATAAGAATAATGATATTAGGAATTCCAAATGTAGGTAAGTCATCATTTATAAATAGAATAGCAAAAAAGAATGTGGCACAGACTGGAAATAAGCCAGGGGTAACAAGGCAAAAACAATGGATAAAAGTGTCTAACAGGATAGAATTATTAGATACACCAGGTGTTTTATGGCCAAAATTAGACCAAAAGGAAGTAGCCACAAATTTGGCGTATACAGGAACTATTAAAGATGATGTATTACAAACAACAGAGATTGGATTTGAATTGTTAAAAACAATAATAAAAGGTTATAAATTAAATCTAATGGAAAGATATAAAATAACTGAACAATCAATAAATCAAATAATGGAAAATAAAGAATTGGAAGAAAATGAAAAAAATTTAGAAATTATGAATTTAATTGGTAGAAAAAGAGGAGCAATTGTTTCTGGAGGAGAAGTAGACGTGGAAAAAGTTGCCA
>CAKOVW010000044.1 GCA_934122125.1 uncultured Clostridia bacterium
TGTTCCATTTTCATTTTTACTTGCTTCTGTATATGATTTTACTGTTGGAGAATTACTTATTCCTCCATTTTCTTCTAACCAATTGTTTAATTTGTTTATTTCCTCTAAGTCCTTTTTCTCTGCTTCGTCAACTTTATTTTGAGCGTCTTTTGCTCTTTCTATTATTCCATTATCACTAAACAAAGCATTTATACTTACCCCTGCTAATATTAGTAGCACTACTATTGTTATTACTAGTGCTATTAGAGTAATACCTGTTTGCTTTGAGTAAAGCCTGCTTTTTCCTTTTTGGACTTCATTTAATTTCATTTTTTCTTCCTCCTATGTTATTCTTGTTTTAGTTTTTCCTCTGTAATGTTAATATGCACATTTTTTATTTTTTTCATACTTCAAAAATACTTGTACATATTTTACTTATATATTATATTAACTTTTTCTATTTTTCAAGTGGTTTTGTTATTTTTATCATTACTTTTCATAAATCTCATTTTGTATTTTTTATCTGTGCTTATATTTTATATACTTCAGGACATTTTCAAAAATGATTGATAATATTATTTAATTTGTTTAATATGATGTAAGTAAAATTTACCTTTTCTTTTATAAATTTCTATTACATCTATTCTTATATATTGGTTGTCTAACTTATGTGAGTATATATAATATCTTATTGCGTTCCATATATGTTTTTGTTTTCTTTTATCTACTGCTTCACATGGCATTCCATAGTGAAAGTTTTGCCTTGTTTTTACTTCAATAAATACGTATTCATTCTTGTCTTTTGCAATAATGTCTATTTCTCCTTGTTTACATTCAAAGTTTCTGTCTATAATTTCATAACCTTGCTTTTGTAAATAATTTGTTGCAAAATCTTCTCCTTCTTTTCCTAGCTCTTGTCTTTGATTTATCATAATATCATTCCTTTTTTATATATTTATTTCCTGATACACATTTTATATATCCATCTAATTCGAGCATAAATAATATTTGCATTATTTCGGATATTTTTTTACCTGTTATTTTGCATATTTCGTTTGCTGAAATTGGTTGTGTGCCTATTAGATTGTATATTTCTTCATGTTCTTCTGGTACTGATATGTCCTCTTGTATTTTGTAGTATTGTAATATGTCGTCTGGTTCCATTACTAAGTTTGCACCATTTTGTATTAGCCAATTTGTACTATAGCCTGTTGGCTCATCTAATCTATTTGGTATACAAAATACTGCTTTTCCTTGAAGTCTTGCATGTTTTGCTGTAATTGTACTTCCTCCTCTATATGGTGCTTCAACTACTAATACACCTAGAGCTAGTCCACTTATTATACGATTTCTTGCAGGAAAATTTGCCATGTCTTTTTCCTTATCTGGGTGATATTCAGATACAACACATCCACCGTTTTCTATTATTTTACTGAATAAGTGTTTATTTTCTTCTGGGTATATGTGTTTAAATCCGCTTCCTATTACTGCTATTGTTTTGCCTAGTTCTTCCATGGAATTTATATGTGCTATGGTGTCAATTCCAGTTGCTAGCCCACTTACAATGCACATTTCTTTTTGGGATAATTCTTTTGCAAATTTTGCTGCATATTTTTTGCCATATTCTGTGCATTTTCTTGTTCCTACTATTGCTATTGAGTTTGAGTTTAATAATTGGTAATTGCCTTCTACATATAGTTGTGATGGTGGATTGTGGATGTTTAGCAAACGTTTTGGATAAAATTTATTTGTTTTAGATAAAATTTTCATATTTTTTCCTTTATTTTTATTTAATAGTAGCAATATAAGTACTTTTCTTCGTTCCATCCCTGCTGCGCAAGAAGATGTAACAACAATTTTTTGCAAACATTATTAATGATTTGAAAAAATTTAGCAACATCTTCTAGCTTGCTGGTCCCCACAGCCTCACTACGAAAAGTATTATATTGCTACTATCTGTGTAAAATTAATTTTACTTCAGTTTTTCCAATACTTTTTGTCTAGGCTTCTGTATTGTATTGCTTCTGCGATGTGTGTTTTTTGAATGTTTTCACAATTATCTAAATCTGCAATTGTTCTTGCTACTTTTAGAATTCTGCCATAGGCTCTTGCACTTAGTCCCATTTTTTCAAATGCTGTTTGTAATATTTTCTTTGCTTCATTGTCTAGTTTGCAATATTTTGAAATTAGTTTTGGTGTTAGACTAGAGTTTGAATAGATATTTTCTTGCTTATATCTTTCTATTTGAATTTTTCTTGCATTGTTTACTCTTTTCTTTATTATTTCTGAACTTTCTGGTGTTTCATCATTTCCTAGTTTTTCATATTTTACTGGGCTTACTTCTATTTGTATGTCAATTCTGTCTAATAATGGTCCACTAATTTTGCCCATATATTTTGATATTGCTTGTGGTGTACATGTACACTCTTTGTCTGTTGAGCCATAAAATCCGCATGGACATGGGTTCATTGATGATACAAACATAAACTCACATGGGTATGTAAAACTTCCATTTACTCTGCTTATTGTTACAATTCCATCTTCTAGCGGTCCTCTTAATACTTCTAGTGAGTGTTGATTAAATTCTGGCAATTCATCTAAGAATAGCACTCCATAATGTGCTAGGCTTATTTCTCCTGGTTTTGGTATTCTACCTCCTCCTACTAAGGATACTCCAGATATTGTATGATGTGGTGAACGAAATGGTCTTGTTGTGATTATTGGTGTGTCTTGTTTTAAGGTTCCTGCAATACTATGAATTTTGGTAATTTCTAATGCCTCTTCAAAGGTTAAGTCTGGTAATATTGATGGTATTCTTCTTGCTATCATTGTTTTTCCGTGAACCAGGTGAACCGAATTAAAAGACAATTATGTCCGTCCAGCTGCTGCTATTTCAACTGCTCTTTTTACGTTTTCTTGCCCCTTTACATCTGCAAAGTCTAGTATTTTTTCTTTTCCTAATTTTAAGCAGTTTTCCCAATTTGTTGATATGCCTTCTATTTCTATGTTTCCATTTAAATACTGAACTACTTCACTTAAATTATTTGCACCTAATATTTCTATACCATTAATTATAGAAGCCTCTTTTTCATTTTGTTTTGGTAAAATTATTTTCTTTATTCCTTGTTTTTTGGCTTCAATACACATTGGTAATGCTCCATTTATTGGATTTAGATTGCCGTTTAATGATAGCTCTCCTATCATTAAAACATCCTCACTTTCTTTTTGTGATATTATTTCTAGTCCTTTTAAAATTCCTACTGCAATTGGTAAGTCAAATATTGACCCTTCTTTTTTTATATTTGCTGGTGCTAAGTTTACAACTATTTTTCTGCTAAATAGTTCATAACCCGAATTTTTTATTGCCGTTCTTACTCTTTCTTTTGCTTCTTTTACACTAACATCTGGAAGCCCAACAATATCCCATGATGGCATACCACTTGAAATATCAACTTGCACGTCAATTAAAAAGCCTTCTAGTCCGTGCAAGGCCATACTTTTTGTAATTGATAACATTTTTTGAAATCTCCTTTAGAATAAACTTGATTTGAAATAAATTTTTTGAATTAATTGTGTAATATTATATTAGATATTTCCATTTTTTTCAAGTATTTTTATGATTTTTTATTTTTTTTATTTTTTCGACAAATTTCTACACCATATAATAGATATTTATGGTATACTTATGTAAACTGTTTATTCTTGAATTATAGCTCTAAATATCTTAAATCTTAATTTTTTCACAAAAATAGCAATGATTTACTTTTTTCTATCATTGCTATTTTTATTATTTCATTTTATATATGAGGTCTAACTGATCTAAAACAGCCTTAAAGTCCATTCTATCTATATCAGAAAAGTTATCTGTATTTAAACCTGTGTTTAGAACAGATAACATACAGTCAAAATCATAGATTGACTCTTGATCAGGATTTAATAAGTTGTTTTTTATATTTTCAATTTTGCAAACTAAAAGTGCGTATTGGTAATTTTTATCTACATAGCTTGTACTTCCATTTGGGTGAGCCTTTGCTAGGTGCTGTGTTGGTGTTAAAACAATTAAATTTTCTAAATAGTCTGCTAAAATTGGAAAATCTGCCTTTGGAAATATATGATGCACCATAGTGCCTTCTTTTAAATAAACTCCATCTTCTGGCATTTCTGAATAGCCATCTCTATATTTGATATTGAATTCTTTTAAAATTCTCTTTGCTTTTTGAATTTTATATTCTATTAGGCTATTTTGTTGATCATCACGATACTCAAATTCTTTTCTTGTAACATCTTTTGGTTTATCCTTATTAATATCTCTCCAATTGTATCTATTATATTGAAGCATATCAATTGTAATTTTTGCTTTTGACATATGTCCATTTTTTGCACCTTTTTTGTTGTTGTAAAACGCTAAAGGATTTAAAACTTTAGTAAAAATTCTTCCACATTCTACACTACCATTAATGTTAGTGTTATGTATAGTAAACTGTGCAAATTCTTCTTTTAATTTTTTAAAAGTTTCTTTATTTTGCTTTTCAAGAAAATTATCAAAGTATACTTTCATTTCTGAGTCTGAAAGCACTTTTTCTATGTATAGTCTTAAAAAGTTTAACGCATTTGAATCTCTTTGTGAAATATATTTTAATATTTTTTCATTGTTTACTATATAGCAATTCTTTCCACGTTTTTTTGTTTCTATTAAAATCTGGGCATATCCAAGCAACTTCATAGGCTGTCCAAACCATTTGTCATATTCATTTTTTGCCTTTTTAGCTGGATTAGGTTTTTTAAATATCATTTGAACATTATCTACAGTATAATCATTATACCAAATATCCTTTGTTGTGAATTCCTTTTTTATGTCATCTTTTACATATTCTATAATACAGTCTGATACTACAGACAAAACATCCATAGTACACTTTTGGTCAATCCATCTTGCATTTCGGGATATTCTAACATCATAATTATTACTATTTAGGAATTCAATAATCTCATCATTCATTATTATTCCTCCTTATATATTCCAAAGAAGAACACAGAATTGTTATCTATATTTAACGATCTTGTTTGATAATTTCTTGCTATTTTATAGAATTCTCTGTATTCGTCTGTCGAAAAGAAGTTAAGTTGAGAATTTGATAGCATTGTTGATGAATTTTTTGGTATTAATATGGCAATACTTCCATTTGTTAATACTCCATTAGGCTTTCTTATAACTCTAGGCTTGTATGTCATATTTGGTGTTAAATATACGTTTTCCATATTTAAAAATTTAGATACACTAAAGTCTGCTATTTTATCTTTTTCTATATATGAATCATAGTCCTCTATTTCAAGTATTTCATTTCCCCTGTCGTCAATATCTCTAGATTTTAATATTCTTATATCGTTATTATTGTATTCTTTTTTTGTGTTACTGTTATTTAATTGCCTATCTCTAAAAACATTAAATATGTCAAATTCCATTTTTTTAGCAGTATCATCAAATTTATCTGATCTATATATTAACCAGTATGGGTATTCATCTGATGTTATATAATCTTGTTTTTGTAATAGTTCTTTATTAAATGTAAGTGAATATACTTCGGTGTCTTTCCTTTTAACAGTTTTATTAACAATAATACATATTGTTTCTATTAGAACGCCTTTAAACCCTAATTCACCATTATCAATAATACTTGAAATACTATATTTATTCATTATATCTCTTGTTATTTTGTATTCTGGAGTACTTAAAACTCCTTTAGGACAAATTAGAGCAGTTATATCAGATATTTGAAGCGATTTTTCCCAGAAGAATGAAACTAAGTTGCTAGAATCTTTATTTATATTATTTTTTAGATACTCTTTTAGTTTTTTATCTTTATAGTTCAATTTTGTAAATGGTGGATTTCCTATACATAAGTCATATTTTTTTGCTACTTTTAGTTTTAGAAAATCTTTATTTATAATTTTTATATTAAAGTTTTCTGGTATATTGATTTTTCTTAGCAGTAATTTAAGTATTTCAACATTATTTTTATCAATTTCTACTACATCTAAATTTACTTTTTTAACATAGTCGTATTTTTTTATCAATAATGGAATAAAGTTTCCAACTCCAACAGAAGGTTCTATTATATTTAACTCATCTTTTGAAAAGTCTGGTAATCTTTTGATAATTTCATTAATTATAAATTTATTAGTGTAGTATGCACTATTTTCCGTCCTTTTTGAATTTGCTAGTTCTGCAATTTGAGATAATATTGTATATGGATATTCTGATTCGCTTATGTATTTCTTTAGTTTTGTAATTTTATTTAATTCAAATGTTTTTATAATTTTTGTTATTTGTTTTAAGTCCATATAGTTTTCGTCAGTTAAATTATCTTTTATTTTCTCTGCAATTTGTCTAAATATATTTGTAGGAACCGCTTCTCCTATTGATTGTCTAATATTGATTTCTTCTTTTTTTAATACTGCCTTTTTTTCTTCTGCTGTTAATTTATTTAACTCTGATAAATCCATATCTATCCATTTAAAATCATCTGGTATAGTCATGAATTTCATTAGTTCTCTAATTGAAAATACCCTATCTTGATCTGGATGAATTGTATTTTGTGATGCAATTTGGTCGTTTCTAGTATGAATACATGGTGCAACTTTATTCCATGATTGCCTTGTATATTTGTCCCCATTTTTATTTGTGTTGATTACTATTTCATCATTTATTATTTTATGTGGTATTTCACTAATTTTTTTATTGTCAAATGCACTATGCCCTTGTTTTACATTGTGTATCCATTCTCTCATGTATTCAGGATATGTTCTAAATTGATGATAAAAATCGTTTTCGTCAAACTCTCCCCATTCAAGTTTTTTCATATTTCCAATAACTTGTTTTATAGTTTTTTCTTTAACAAAGTCTGGAAATAGTTCAAGAGGTACAACTCTATTTTGTATGTCTTTTAAAACTCCTATTACTAAGGTTCTTGTTCTTGATGAATTTGCTCCATAATTTTTAAAATTAAGAATTCTATGGTATATAATGTATTTAGAGCCCAGTTCTTCGTTTATAACTTTACCAATTTCTTTTATCTTTCCATCTAGTGCTGTACATCCTGTTTTCATAAATGCTGCAACGTTTTCAAATATAAAAATTTTAGGTTGTATATCTTTTATCATTTTTATAGATTCTACAACCAAACTATTTCTAACTATTTCATCTTCAGCTTTTTTGTGATTTGCTACGCTCATACCTTGACATGGCGGTGTTGCAATAAGAACATCTACTGCATCATTTCCTAATTTGCTCCACTTTTTTATTTCTTTAAAAATTTTCTCCTTAGTTTCCTTTTGCTTTATATCTCCACATATATATCCTGTTTTATATTTACATTTTTTATTATTTTTTTGGATATTTAGTCTTTTTTCTATTAGTTCATTTGTTGCTATACATTCATATCCCGCTTCTTTAAATCCATAACAGCCAACTCCAGCACTGCTAAAAAGCGTTATATATGTTAATTTATTGTTTATCATTTTGTTAACCTCTTTCACTTTATTTATTACTGTAAGTTATAGTTTTGCATTAAATCCAAACCTTTTCTTCTAATTCTAGTTAGTGCTGTGTCAACAGATTTTTCTTGGCAATTTAGTTTTTTAGCTATTTCCATATATGACTTTCCAGTTAGATATTCGTCAAAAACTTGCCTTTCATGATCACTTAATTTGTTATACAAATTATCTGCAATCCCTTTATAGTATTCTTTATTAATAAAATCATCAAACGGATTATATCCGCTATCAACAACTTCTATAATTTCGTTATCATTTTCTTCTGCTTCTTCTTTAAGTTTTTTATTAAGTGAAATAGAATAATTTAATGGCATTTGCTTTTGACTGTTAGATGATTTTATTAATGTTATTAGTTTTCTATCAATACATAAGTTGGCAAATGTTTTAAATGAAGCATTATTCTTATCACTATCATAGCTCTTTATAGCTGATAATAGCCCTATCATTCCTTCTTGAATTATATCGTTTTTTTCTGAACCTGCTGCAAAAAATTTGTTAGCTTTACTATTTACAATTGGTGTATATCTTGTTATTAGTTCTTCTAAAGCCTTTGAGTCCGCTCCATTATCTTTTTTATAGATATTTATTAACTCTTCATCCGTAATAGTATTATAATTCATGTTCTACCTCCAAGCTAATATTTATCAACGAATGCTTATGATATAAGTAATGTCAATAATTTATTTTTTAGTTGTATAGATTTTATCACTTTTATGTTTTTTACATTATACTTTATATCATAAATTTATTAATTTAACAACATTTTCCGTCAATTTTCTGCTGTTTATTTATATTTTTTATTAATAGTCTATTTCATTTTTTAAATTTCCTTGTATGTGCCGATTATTATGTCTATTGCATATTATTTTTATATACAAAACTATGTATTTTTTGTCCTTTTTTTATGTAATATGTTTGGAGGTAAAAGATGGAAAATAATTTTTTCTTAATACAAAATATTGTTTACTAGTACTACACTAAAAGCGACATTTCTGTAGATCACTTAAAGATAGCTAGTGATTTTCAATCAATGCTAAAAAAGATT
>CAKOVW010000045.1 GCA_934122125.1 uncultured Clostridia bacterium
AAGCCTGCTTTTTCCTTTTTTGACTTTATTTAATTTCATTTTTTCTTCCTCCTATGTTATTCTTGTTTTAGTTTTTCCTCTGTAATGTTAATATGCACATTCTTTCTTATTTTCATACTTTAAAAATACTTGTACATATTTTACTTATATATTATATCAACAAATAAAAAAATGCAATAACAATTTTATAAAAATTTAAAAGGTGGCTGCAATACAGCCACCTTGTCTTTTAAATGTCTAACCTAATAATGGAAACTTCGTATGTTGTTTTTTCTTCCTGCTTTCCGTCGGGATATACCTTTGTATATTTTCTGCTTTGGTATCTCCCAATTATCCTGATTACATTTCCTACTTTATATTCCCTACAAACTTTTAGGGCCATTGCATCCCATGCAATAGTAGGAACATAAGCATCGCCATTTTGGTTGCAGTACTTGGTAGCAATGATTATTTCCTGAATTTTTCTGGCCAGAGGAGTTCTGCGTATATCTGCTTTTTTAACTACTACTCCGGTCATTTTCACTTCATTAATATCATGCTCCTGTGGAATGCATTTCCAAATTCGATTAATGTACACGTAAACCTTGGTATGGATCTTATTATCTTCCCCGTGGTAGTTATACGTGCGGATTTCGCCATTTACATACACACAATCTCCTTCTTGGAATTTTTCTGCGACCTCAGTTACCCAACCAACTGCTTGGATAATTACCTGGTCTACCGTTCCACTCATTCTCTTTACTTCCAGAATTGCCTCAGATTTTTTTACTTGGCTATAGTGCTGCTGATACTCAAATTTTTTTGCCAGGTTCCCAGATAAGATCACTTCATTCCGGTAATTCACATTGTTCGCCTCCTAGTTAGATCTTTTGTTAATATGGAAATTTTTCCATATTATTACTAATAGATAGTAACATATACATTATACATCATTTATGTTAAGTAGTCAATTTTTACTGCTTATATTTATTTTATTAGTTTTTACACCTAATTCTCTTGTTATAATGTTTTGAATTTGAGCAATAGACTTTTCGTCTAATTTGTCTATTTTTACTACTCCTGTTACATTACCATTGTTTGCAAATATTACAATGTCTTGAAATCCTTTTGTTTTAATCAAATTTTCCGCTATCATAATTGCATTTTTTTCGTTATTTATTCTTTTTATTTCCTCTTGGGCTGTCTTTTTTTCCTCTGAACTTAAATTATTGGTTTCTAATATTTTTTGATAGTTTTCTAACATTTGAGAGTACATTTTTTCTCTGTCTAATCTTGATTGTGCAAAATAACTATCTTCTTGTGTTGCTTTAGTATTGCTTGTAGTTGTTGCCTTATTTTCAGTATTATCCTGATTAGTGTTAGGAACAACTGCATTTTCTGTGTTTGGCACTATATCATTTTGAGTCTTGTTATTTTCTGTAGCTTCATTTGCACTTACTAATTGAGCATCTCCTATTCCAGCCATTAGCTCTGAATCTGCTGCACTACTTGTAGGTATTAAATTACTTTCTTTATTTTGGTTTGCAAAGTTTAAATATCCTGCGGTAACTAACATAAGTGCTATTACTGCAATAATAATTTGATTTCTTTTTAAAATTTTCATATATATCATTTCAAATCCTTTCTTAATTTTCGCTCATTGCAAAAACTTGTATTTTATGTGATGATAATCCAGTAACTGCTTCTACAGCTTGAATAATATCAGCTTTTATATTTGTATTTGTAGCACCTTGTGCAGTAATGATTGCACCTTCTACTTTTGGACTTACAGTGCTTTGTGTTATAGGGGTTTTAGTTCCATTTGTTTCTTGATATATTACTTCTTTTTTTACATCTGTTTCAACCACTTTTCTTGTTCCACCAGTTTTATCTTGTTCTTGAGTATCTTTTTGTGAAGTATCTTCGTTATATAATGGAACTGTTTGGCTTGTTTGTGAATATGTAATTAATACCTTTACTTTTCCTACTCCATTTATTCTTTGCAGTATATCTTCTAATTGATTGCTTAATGTATCGTTTTTTTGTTCTGTAATGTTTTGCTCTTGTGTAGCTAATTTTTTGTTATTATCTGTACTTTTGTTATCTTCTTTTTTATCTTTCCAAATTAGGTTTATAGCTACCAACACTACAATTAGTATAATTAGAAAAAATACTAAGTTTTCTATTTTCTTTTTGTTGTTTCCGTCATCTGCTTTTGAAGTTAGCTCTTTTATCTTTTCTTTAAACATATTCACTCCTCCTAATTTATATTTATATTTTTTTCTTCTAAGTTGTATATACTACTTAAATATGCTTTTAAATCATTTTGTTCTTTAGTTGAAATGCTTATATTTTCTTCTTTGTTTTCTACATTGTTATCAACTGTAATTTTTATTTCATTAACACTTTCAACTTGATTATTTACACTATCTTTTTCTTTCTTTTTACTAACTTGTGCAAATATCTTTTTTAATGTATATTGCTCATTATTGGATATTTCTAATGTTAAACTCTTTACAATGTATCCTTTTTCTTGTATTTTTTGCTTCATATCGCTTTTTAGATTGGTTATATATACTTGCTTTATTTGGTTTTGTTGGCTGTTTTCTACGTTTTCTTGACTAGCTTTGGCAGATACCTCTATGTATGTGTTTATATCATATATGTCTGACACTCTAAATTCGTTTCCTGTAACTTTAGTTATTACAGGTGAAACTATTGAAAACAAGATATATACTCCAATTACAACTTTAACATATTTTTTGCAATTACCGTCTGGTAAAAGCATTTCAATAATTGTACCAATTATAACTGCTATTATTATTCCTTGTATCCAGCCACTTATCCAATTCATGCCTTATGTTTCTTCCTTTCCTAAAAACTAATGAAATTTTATGTAGCTAAAATTGTAATTTTTTTAACTATTACCTATCTATACATTAAGCCACTATTGGTAATTTTTAATACCAAAGTAGTGCCTACAATTAACATTACAGATACACTACACATAATAGCAAGTAACATTTTAAAGGTATTTCCCATTTCTTCTAAAAGTTTTACTATTTTTTCGTCAGCTATTGGTTGACACACGGCTCCTGCTAAATAGTACAGTCCCATCAGTATTGCAAGTTTAATTATCGGTCCAACACATATTGCAATTACTACCACTACTCCCACTATTCCAACTGCATTTTTTAATATATTGCTACAACCTATTACAGTGTCTACTGCATCACCTAATATTTTACCTACTACTGGTATAAAGTTTGAAACAGCGGCTTTAGTAGTTTTGGCAGTTATTCCATCTACTGTGCTGCTTAGGCTTCCCTCTACTGAAATTATCCCTACAAATAGGGTAAGTACAACTCCTAATGTCCATACCACTGTTGAGTTAAAAAACTTTGATAGTTTGTCTACTTGAATTCTACTAGATACTTTTGAAATAATTGCTAATGCTGTTGATATTAGCACAAATGGTAATAGAATAGTAGTTATAAAGTTGCCTATGAAAGTTATAATAAATAGTATAATTGGTTCTAGTATTCCTGCAGATGCAAAGTTTCCAGTTGTTAACATCAAAGTAATAAGCAGTGGTACTAGGCTATTCATAAATCCAACTAGGTTTTGAATACTTGTTTTTACCATTTGAAGAATTTCCGAAAAATTTGCCATTATCAAAGTAACTATTAAAATGTATTGAACATAATATGTAATTTGTGCAACATTTTTGTTTTCTAAGCCCTCACTAATGCTCTTTAATATACTATGAATTATAATTATTATAAGTATGCTTCCTAGTACAGTTGCACAATTTAATACTTCTTTTCCTACTAGATTTAATATACTTTTTATAATGGTGTCATTATCTATTTTTCCAGTAATTGCAGAAGTAAATAATTCATTTACATTTATGTCTTTAAAGGTATTTTGTGTGTATTTTTGGGCTTCTTTTATAAAACTGGATATATTTAATTCTTCTTGTTGTGATTGTAAAACATCTTGACTAGTTGTTTCAGAGGCGTAGCAGACATTTGGAATAAAAATTAAAAATAAAATAATTATAATAAATATTTTTTTCATTTGTTTAATTCCTTTTTATGGCAATAGTTTTAATATTGTTTCTAGCAGGCTTGCAATTATTGGTATCGACATAGAAATAATTAAAACTTTTCCCCCTAAATCTACTTTGTTTGCTATTGCTGTTTCCCCTGTGTCTTTACAAATGCTAACTGTAAATTCTGTTAAAAATGCTATTCCAGTTATTTTTATTAAAAGTATTAGAAATTCATTGTTTATAGCTGTTTTATTTGATAATGTAGTTAGTAGGTCTATTATTGCTCCTATCTTGTCCATTATCATTACTAAAATTAGCACTCCTGCTGCTAGAGAAACATATAGCACAAATTCCGGTCTATATTGTTTTACAATTACAATTATAATTAATGAAATTAGCCCGAACTCCAATAATTTTAATTATATCCATTGCTTCTTTATCCTTTCTTATAGTCCAAACATTGTTCTTACGCTAGTAAATAATGTACTAATTTCTTTTATTACAAGAGTAAGAACAATTACAAGTCCAGCTAATGTTGTCATCATTGCCTGATCTTCTCTTCCTGCTCTTACTAAAACTTGATATAGCACAGCTACTAAAATTCCAATTGCTGCTATTTTAAATAATAAACTAATATCCATACTAATAACTCCTTACTATTGTTTAAATAAGTATCATTGCAATTGTTAGTCCTGCAACTAATCCTAAAGTTCTATACATCTTTTCATTTTTTTTACGTTCTTCTGAAGCATTTTCTAATTGAGCTGTCAAAAAGTCATTTACTACTTCAATTTCACTAAGTTGTCCATCTAAGTCAGTTTGTCCTAATAGCCTGCCTAAATTTTGCACTACAGAAATATCTTCCTTATTTAGATTATACTTAGTTTCTTCTAAAGCCTGTAACCATGCTTCTCCTGCTGAAGTTTCTTTCATTCGGTTAGCGGCTCTGTCAAAAATGCTTCCCACATTTCCACCTATTTTATTTGCTATTTCCATAAATACATTTGGAATAGGTTCATAGGTAAATTTAATTTTAGTAGCAAACATATTAAGGGCATTTTTCATTTCTTTTATTTCTTTTTCTCGGTTTGCATATTTTTTAGAAAATAGTATTCCTATTATGCTACTTGTAACTATTATCATAGCTAATATAAATAATCTAAAAGCTAACATTTTATTTCCTCCTAGACTGCTTTTCTTTGGTTTTGTTTTTCATATACTAAATGTACATTTCTTTTGTTGTCTAAAATTAGTATTTTGTCTATATATCCATTTAATACTAATTGGTTTAATATTGGATTTTCTCTAATTTGTTCTAAGCTATTTCCATGTGCTGTAAAAATTCCGTTTACTCCTGAGCTAACTGCATACTCTATTGCTTCTATATCTTCTTTACTTCCTATTTCATCTGCAATTATTACCTTTGGGCTCATAGACCTAACTAACATTTTCATTCCAAGTGCTTTAGGTATATTATCTATTACATCTGTTCTAACCCCTAAGTCATTTTGTGATATTCCTTTATATGTAGCAGATATTTCGCCTCTTTCGTCTACTACTCCGCATGTAATTCCTTTAAAATTCATTTCTGGAATTCCGTTACTAATTTTTCTAATTATGTCTTTTAGCAATGTAGTTTTTCCTAAACCTGGTGGTGAAACAATTAATGTATTCCAAATTGTATTTTCATTTAATATATACATAATTGCTTCATTACTGCAATTTAAGACTTGTCTTGCAATTCTAAAGTTTAAACTACTAATATAGCTTAATGTTGCTACTTTTCCGTCTTTTATTATTGCGTTTCCTGTTACTCCAACACGATGTCCACCTTTTAGAGTTATAAAGCCTTCGCATATTTGGTTTTGATATGAGTATAAAGAATTATCACATAGTCTTTGTAAAACTTGAAGTACTGCTTCTTGAGATATAATATAGTCTAGCACTTTTTCTTCTATGTTATTTTTTAAAATAACTGGCTTAGTGGTTCTAACCCTAATTTCTTCTATGTTATTCATATTTGCTGATATAATTTTTTGTTTTAATATTTCTGGTAAAAAATTTAATATTTCTTCCATTGCTTGTACCCCTTTATAGAATAAAAAAACATAGCATATATATTAATATATATATGCTATGCTTTTTATTTTAGAACTATTTTATTAAACTTTTTATTATTCTTCCCAGTTATGGTATACATTCATAACATCATCTAAGTCTTCCAACATATCTATTAGTCTTTGCATTTTTGGTGCATCATTTTCGCTTAATTGAATATATGTAGATGGTACCATTTGTATTTCTGCCTCTAAGAATTCTAATCCTTGTGCTTCTAAAGCCTCTCTAACTTTTGAAAAATCTTCTGGTGCAGTTGTAATTTCATAACATTCGTCTGTTGCTTCAAAATCTTCTGCTCCACTATCTAATGCTAACATCATCATATCATCTTCTGATAGGTTTGTAGTAGTTTTGTCAATTACTATTATTCCTTTTTTACTAAATAAATATGATACGCAACCTGTTGTTCCTAAATTTCCTCCTGCTTTATCAAACGCATGACGTACATCTGCTGCTGTTCTATTTTTGTTGTCTGTGCTTGCTTCTACTATAACAGCAACTCCATTTGCTCCATATCCTTCATAAATAATTTCTTCATAATTTTCGCTGTTTCCAGCTCCTGAAGCCTTTTTAATTGCATTATTTATTGTATCATTTGGCATGTTATTTGCTTTACATTTTGCAATAACATCTTTTAATTTAGAATTTCCAGCAGGATCAGGTCCTCCCTCTTTTACTGCAATTAATAATTCTCTACCTAATTTGGTAAATATTTTTCCTCTAGCTGCATCTGCTTTTCCTTTTTTAGCTGCAATATTATGCCATTTGCTATGTCCTGACATGGTTAATTCCTCCTTTTTTTATTATTACGCAAATTATTATATCATATTATATTAAGTTTTGGTAGTACTTTTTATTATTTTCCTAAAAAGATTTGAACATATATTTTACCATATTTAGGACTACTTACTACTCCTATTCCTGTATAATTATATGAACTATTTAAAATATTAGCTTTATGCCCTGATGAATTCATCCACGCATTTACTGCTCCACTATTGCTGGAGTTTCCTGCAATATTTTCTCCTGCTGATTTATATGATATTTTAAAACTCTTTAGCATATCAAATGGTGAGCCATATGTTGGTGAGTTATGAGAAAAGTAGTTATTGTCTACCATATCTTTTGCTTTAATTCTTGCTACATTTAAAGCCTCTGAATCAGATTTTAATGCAGCTAATCCGTTCTGTGTCCTTTGCTTGTTTATTAAATCAAATACTTCTTGTTCGTCTGCTGTCATTGTTAATACTTTTGAGTTATTAGAACTTGAACCTGAATTTGAATTTGAGTTTGAGTTTGGATATATTGGTTTAATATAGTCTTTACTTACAACTCCTACATAATCTCCCTCTACCTGAACTACATACCAATTGCCGATGCCAGCAAATACTCGTATATAATCGTTTTTCTTTACAGTAGTTACTACTTTATATTTTGTTCCTGGTCCACTTCTAACATTTAATACAGATGCTGTAACCAAACCAGTAGAAAAGTCAAGTTTATAGTAATGTTGCATTGCAATTGATGTTGTAGTAATTCCTAAAACAAGCAAGAAAACAATTATTGCACTTATTTTAAATATTCTTTTCTTTTTTATTTGTATTATTTTCATAAACATTCCCTCCGTTACTAATTTATATGTTTATTGGAATGTCCAGTATTCATAACACAAAACTAAATTAAATTTTAACTATTTTTTCCCATGTTAAATTTTCTTTGCCAAAATGTCCATAGTTTGTTGTATTTTTATAAATTGGTTTTTTCAAATCTAAATATTTTATCATTCCGTTTGGAGTTAAGTCGAATTTTTCTTTTATTAGTTCTACTATTTTTTCCTCTGGAATAGTTCCTGTTCCAAATGTATCTATATATACTGATAATGGTTGTTCCATTCCTATTGCATAGGATATTTGAATTTCACATTTTTTAGCATATCCATTTGCAACTATGTTTTTTGCAATATGTCTTAACATATAGCTTGCACTTCGGTCTACTTTGCTTGCATCTTTTCCTGAAAAAGCTCCACCACCATGTCTGCTGTATCCTCCATAAGTATCTACTATTATTTTTCTTCCTGTAAGGCCTGTATCTCCTAAAGGTCCACCTATTACAAATCTTCCTGTTGGGTTTACATA
>CAKOVW010000046.1 GCA_934122125.1 uncultured Clostridia bacterium
TGCTAGATGTTGGTTTGAAATTAATATTGTTTCTATCCTTTTTGGTTCATCGTTTTCATATTCTACTGTTACTTGTGTTTTTCCATCTGGTCTTAAATATGGTATTATTTTTTCTTTTCTTACTTTGGTTAGTTGCTTAGCCAACTTATGTGCCATGTCAATTGCAAATGGCATATAGTTTTCTGTTTCATTGCAAGCATAGCCAAACATTATTCCTTGATCTCCTGCTCCTCCAATGTTTACTCCCATTGCAATATCACCACTTTGTGTTGTAATATTAGTTTCTATTTTGCAAGTACGATAGTCAATATCTGTTTGTTCATTGTCATAGCCTATTTGTTTTATGGTTTCTCTTGCAATTTTTTCTGCGTCAATTTTTGCATTTGTGGTAATTTGACCTGCTATTGTAATTAAATTTCTTGATGCAAAGGTTTCAATTGCCACTCTTGAGTTTTCGTCTTGTTCAAGACATGCATCCAAAATACTGTCTGATATTAAATCACATAGTTTATCTGGATGTCCTTCTGTTACACTTTCTGAAGTGAATAAATAATTTTTCATATTTTTTCATTCCTTTCTAATAATATTTGTGGCAAATTTATTATACCATTTTACTTTTTAATTGTAATCATATTTTTTAGTTTTTTTCATAAATTTATACTGGTGAATTTTAGTGATAATTAAAAGTTTTAAAGTGAATAAAAGTTTAATTTGGATATTGGCTAGTACGCTGGCATTACTGGTAATTTTAATAACTTGTCATTTTGTACTTAATACTCCCGTTCTACCAGTTAATGGACAGACTGAAAAATATATTTATAATAAAGATGTAACAAATTCTGAAACTGAAAAGAAAAAAGATTATATTAAGTGGTTTGAGTTTAAGGTGAGTTATGAAGTGTTGGATAAAACTTCAAAGTTAGATATTAATTCTCATCAAAAAAATGAAACTGTAAAATACAACTGGGTTGAGTTAATATCTTACTTAGCTTGTAAATATGGAAATAACTTTTCTAAATTCAAACAAGCTGATTTAGACAAACTAGTGTCAGAATTAAAAGCTGGTAAAACTATGGAAGAACTAACAGAAAAAATGAAACTTTACAAATACTATTTTGAAGGCTATGACTCTGCATTACATGAGTTTATAGGAGAGTATCAAATTGAAGTAAAAAATACTAGTTCTACAGAGAAAAAGTTTGAAGAAAAGTATGGTTTAAAGGCTTTTTGCCCTATTGCTAAGAATTATAGTTTTGGGCATTACGATGATTTTGGAGCTTCTAGATCTTATGGTTATAAAAGAGTTCATTTTGGAAATGACCTTATGGGAAATATTGGCACTCCCATTATTGCTGTAGAATCTGGTACTATTGAAGCTGTTGGTTGGAATCAATATGGTGGTTGGAGAATTGGTATTCGTAGTTTTGATAAGAAGCGTTATTACTATTATGCTCATTTAAGAAAAAATCACCCCTATGCTGAAAATATAAAAGAGGGGCAAATTGTTCAGGCTGGTGATGTTATTGGATACCTTGGAATGACTGGCTATAGTGCAAAAGAAAATGTAAATAATATAAATGTTCCTCATTTACATTTTGGTATTCAGTTAATATTTGATGAGGTTCAAAAAGAGGGCCCTAATCAGATTTGGTGTGATTTATATAATCTCGTGGACTTTTTGAAAAGAAATCGTAGCGAAGTTTATAAAAGTAATGAACAAACTAAAGATTATAGTAGAAAAGTTGATTTTATTGATTCTAGTTTACCAGACTAATTAAGCAGTAGCCTTATGGCTACTGCTTATAGTCTACTCTAATCCATCTGGTTCTTCTGTTTCATCATATTCGTACTCATAGTCTATTGGTTCTGTTTTAGTAATTCTTGTATGTTTTGGTTTTGCTTTGGCTTGTACTGTTGTTGTTGGTTCTTCATCTTTTTCTAATATTTCCTTTACCTGTTTTTTTATTTTTTCTTGATTTTTCATTTCTTCTTTTTTGTTTTGCATACTTTTATTTAACATGCAATTTGCCTTTTCCATTAAATCTGGTACATAGTCTAGTAGTCTATCAATTGCTGAACAATGTTCTACTGGTAATAATTTAACATTATTTTGTTGAACTACTAAAAAGGCAACTGGTGAAATAGAAACTCCTGCTCCACTGCCTCCTCCAAAAGGTAATCTATATTGTATTTCCTCTTCTTTTTCCCTTTTGGTATATTCATCAATAGTTTCTCCTTTGAACTCACTTCCTCCTGCTGCAAATCCAAACCCCACTTTTGAAATTGGAATTATTATTATATTATTACTAGTTTCAATAGGTTCTCCTATAATGGTATTTACATCTACCATATCTCTAATACTATTCATTGCTGTAAGCATAAGATTTTCTATTGGATGTTGTTGATTGTTCATTCTTCTTCCTTCCTTTCTTTATAAATACAAATATTATATTGATAATATGTACCATTTTTATTTCAATTATACAATTTAAGTTAATTTTGTATAAATTTTTGTTATAATAAAGTGGTTTTATATTATAAATATATCTTTCTTTGTTTAAACTTTTTGCTAAATATGGTAAAGCTATAGATATTATTGATGCAATAGTCGCTACTAAAAATGAGGTTGTTACTGGGCTTATTACTCCTAGATTTGCATCTAAATTTAAGTATGAAATTTTTGGTTGTAATTTAGGCAACTGTTTTATATCTTTTACTTTAAAATCTTTTCTAAACTTTTTAAAATATAGTTTTTCCAATTGCATTTTTGAGTACATTTTCCTAATTTTTTTGTCATTTAATTTAAACCATATCCATTTAATTTTGTTACCTAAATATAGTGAAAATATTATTGCATATTCACTTTTATTTTTAGGTTCCATATTTGATACACTCAAATTCTTTATTTGTATATGTAGTGTTGAGGCTATTATTAAAGTTATAATAGTTATTAGCAATACTAATATTCCAAGCAAAATTAAAACTAATATCATGATAACCTCCTTTTGAAGTTATTTGATATTAGTTTTTCCATTTTTTGTATTTTTAAACAATTTTTTTAGCCTTTTCTACAGTAATATCCCCAAATAGTTCTTCTTGGTTTGTAATTACTTTGCTTCTTCTTGATAGTTCTAAAAGGCCTGCAAACGCTGTCATAAGCTCTTTTCTGTTACACTTTTTTATAGGAAATAGTCTGTTAAAAACAAACTTTTTATTGCGGATAAGTTCTTTAAACATTACTTTTAATTTGCTTTCAACAGTATATGTATCAGTAATTGCAATCTTTTCAATATTCTTAGCATTTTGATTTAGTTTTTGTGCATTTTTTTCTATTATATTTTTATACATTTCAGAAATCATTTCTTTAGTATATATTGCATCTAATTTTTGCTTTGGCAATTCTATTGCCTCTGGCTTTTTAAATATTTTTTTAGAATTATTTTCTGCACATTCTTTTAATGTTTTAGTAATTTCTTTATATTTTTTATACTCTATAATTCTTCTTAGAAGTTCCTCTTCTGTCAATTCTTTTTCATCTTCAACATCATTTGGTAAAAGTGTTTTTGATTTTAAATATAATAAGGTAGATGCCATTATTAAAAATTCACTTGCTATTTCTAAGTTAAGTTCTTCCATAGCATTTAAATATGCTATATATTGGTCTGCAATTTCACTAATCTTTATATCGCAAATATCCATTTTGTTTTTATCAATTAAGTGGCATAACAAATCTAGTGGTCCTTCAAAATTTTCCACCTTTACTTTATATTTATTTGTTTCCAATGTTAGTACGTTTTGCATATATTTCCCCTTATTCTAATGTTTCAAATGCTTCTCTAATATTTTCTGAAGAGTAACCTTTTCTGTATAAAAATTGCTCAATTTCCTCTTTTTCCATTTGAGTTTGCTTTTTTATTATAATTTTTCTAGCACAATTTATTTCATATTCTAATATTTCGTCTTCGTGCTTTTCAAAGTATGTGTCTATTATATCACTACTAAGCCCTTTTGCATATAGTTTATTTCTCATTTCTTTTATAGACAATGTATTTATAGCCATAAACTCATTAACTGCTCTTTCTATGTAGTTTTCGTCATTTATATATCCAATTTCTTTTAAATGTTCAATAACGTCCTCTAATAAGTTTTGGTCAACAGAAGAAGAGAACTTCTGAATTACTTCTCTTTCAGTTCTCTTCTTATACATTATATACTTTAATACTTTGGTTTTTAGTTTATCAAATTCTTCTATATTATCGTACAATGTTTTCACCTATTATTCTTCATCATCTGATGGTTCAGTGTCTTGCTCAGGATCATTTTCTTCTTCTCCTAAACTTTTTTCAAATGCTTTTTCATAATTTGCTCTAATTTTTCCCTCTATTTCTTCAGCTACTTTTGGGTTTTTAGCTAGATAGTCTTTAACATTTTCTCTACCTTGTCCAATTCTTTCACCGTTGTAGCTAAACCATGAACCACTTTTTTCTACTATATCTAAGTTAACAGCAGCGTCTAATATGTTTCCTTCTTTAGAAATACCTTTTCCATAGATTATATCAAATTCAGCCTCTCTAAATGGTGGAGCTACTTTATTTTTAACTACTTTTACTCTTGTACGGTTACCAATAACTTCTCCATCTTGTTTTAAGCTTTCTACTCTTCTAATGTCTAATCTAACTGAAGAATAGAATTTTAGTGCTCTACCACCAGGTGTTGTTTCTGGGTTTCCAAACATAACACCAACTTTTTCTCTTAATTGGTTTATAAATACTATTACACATTTAGATTTATTAATTACACCAGCTAGTTTTCTTAATGCTTGCGACATTAGTCTTGCTTGAAGTCCAACGTGTGCATCTCCCATATCTCCATCGATTTCTGCTTTTGGTACTAATGCTGCAACTGAATCCACAACTATAATGTCAAGTGCTCCGCTTCTAACTAAGGCTTCTGCTATTTCTAATGCTTGCTCACCTGTGTCTGGTTGAGAAACTATAAGTTCATCTATATTAACTCCTAAATGTTTTGCATAAACTGGGTCTAAAGCATGTTCTGCGTCAATAAATGCTGCTTCTCCACCCATTTTTTGTGCTTCTGCAATTAGGTGTAATGCTAAAGTAGTTTTACCAGATGACTCTGGTCCGAATACTTCTATAATTCTACCTCTTGGAATACCACCAATTCCTAAGGCTATATCTAAACTTAAAGCTCCTGTTGGTATAGCTTCTACATTCATTGCTGTATAATCTCCTAATTTCATAACAGAACCTTTACCAAATTGTTTTTCAATTTGTCCTAGTGCTGCTTCTAATGCTTTCATTTTTTCTGAATTATCTTTGCTCATTATTTATTCCTCCTAAATATTATAAACGTTTGTTTGTGTTTATTATATATTATTATTTTTATTTGTCAAGCATTTTTTATAATTTTTTTAATTTTATTGCCTATACCAATTAGAAAAGTTGTAAAAAATACTGTAACAGTTTGGCTTTACATCGCCCATTAAATCTGTAGAATATGCCACCATATCATTATTATAATACAAACCTATATATGGAACTTCTTCATTACAAATTCCAAAAACTTTAGCATATCTTTCTTTTAATTGTTCTTGGTCTGTAATATTATTTATTTCGTTTATGGCAGAAATAATTTCATCATTTTTATAATTAGATAAATTATTTTCTCCTAAGAAATAACTTAAATC
Organism: uncultured Clostridia bacterium; assembly: GCA_934122125.1. GTDB lineage: Bacteria > Bacillota > Clostridia > TANB77 > CAG-508 > CAG-273. Next base: position 5,708 of record CAKOVW010000046.1, read on the forward strand.
TGGTGCTATTGATGTATATACTCCAGTTAATATCATTTCATAATTTTTATTGTTTAAGTATTCTTGGTATTGTGAGTCTGATACTTGCTTTACATTAACCTTTATTCCAAACAGTTCTAATTGGTCCTGTATTGCTTGTGCTGCTTTAACTCTTTGACCATTATTTTTACTTACAATAAAATCAATATTTATTGTTTTAGTAACTCCTTCTATTTCCTTTTGCCAAAGTCCATATTCGTATTTCCAACCAGCATTTTGTAAAATTTCTTTTGCCTTTTCTTTATTAGTTTTGTTAGGTACATCAATATCTTTTAATAAATAGCTGTTATTTATCAATGGATAATTTGCCATTGTAACTTTATTTTCTAAAATTGAAGTTACTATTTTATCTTTATCAATAACTTTGCTAATAGCTTGCCTTACTTCTTGATATTGTAAAATAGTATTTTGACAATTTAATGCTATATAGTCATATTCTCTATTGGCATATACCTTTTTGTTATATCCCATACTTCCTATATATTCTTCTGCATTATCATTATTTGTATAAATTAGGTCTATGCTTCCTAGTTTAAATGCATTATATTCTTTTCCTCTAGTATCATATAAATTTATATATATTGTTTTTATATTGGAATTTTCTGTTTCTATATTTCTCCAATCTTCGTTTTTACTAAGTTCAATTTTATCTGACTGTACTTTAGTAATTTTATATTTGCCTGTTCCTAATGGTATTACATTTGATTTTATATTAGTTGACTTATACTGATTTGAAGATATTATAGGAAATATTAAGTTGTATTCAAAAAATGGCTCTTCCTGTTTTAATTCAATTCTAGTAGTATATTCGTCTATAACTTCTACTTTTTCTATATTTTTAACATTTGAATAATATACAGATTTTGTTTGTTCTTGTAATTTAGTAATTGAAAATTTAACATCTTCAGCTGTAAATTTACTTTTATCATGCCATTGTACATTTTCATTTAGTTTAATTACATATGTTTTACTGCCAATTTTTGACCATTCTTTTGCCAAACAGTTTGACACTTTATAATCTTCTGTTACATTAAATAATGGTTCAAATACAAGTTGATTTATATATATTGCTTCTTGATTATTAGTTATATATGGATGTATATTATCTAGATTTGAAATTCCAAGCCTTATATTGGTAACCATATCTATTGTTTGGTATGATATTTCTTTATTTTCTTGTTGTTCGCTTTCCATATTATGTGTTATAAAATATACTATTCCAACTATTACAAATAATATAAATACTGCAACTATAATTTTTAATGGTTTTAATCTCATTATGAATTCTCCTTTTGTTTCATAATTGTATAATATATTTTGTTCTTTTTCAATGATTTAAAACAAAAAGCACAAAAATATATCTAAATATATTTTTGTGCCCCCTATATAAATTTAATTTTAAACTAAATTATTTTCTTGACTCAACAATTAGCTTAATACCTGTTCTGTCCTCTCCTTCAACTTCTACTTCTGCAAATGCTGGTATGCATACCAAATCCACTCCTGCTGGTGCTACAAAGCCTCTTGCTATTGCAACAGCTTTAACTGCTTGATTTAATGCTCCTGCTCCAATTGCTTGCATTTCTGCTTTGTTTGATTCCTTTACCAAACCTGCTATTGCTCCTGCAACTGAGTTTGGATTTGATTTTGATGAGATTTTTAAAACTTCCATTTCTGCCTCCTAAATTTTTATTTTTTGTTCTGTGAACAGTTATAGTTATATTACAATTTCCAAATTTTGTCTAGTACTTTTTGGAAAAAAGTGGAAGTTTTTTCTTTTATTTTTTTACATTTTCTGTCATTTTTGTGTCGAATTTAGTCTATTTAATTAAAAGCCTTTCAACTTTTTCAGCTTTTCCGCTTTGGTCATTTAATTCAAAAATGCATCCATTAAGCATACAAGCTCCATCTGCTAATTTATATCTTTCTGGTAATGATGTAACAAATCTTTTTACAGATTCTTCTACTCCCATACCAATAACAGAATTTATTGGTCCTGTCATTCCCAAATCTGTTATATATGCAGTTCCGTTGTTTGTAATTTGTTCATCTGCTGTTTGTACATGTGTATGTGTTCCAAATATTACATTTACCTTTCCATCTAAAAATTGCCTCATTGCAATTTTTTCTGCTGTTGCTTCTGCATGAAAGTCTAGTACTCTTATATCTGCTTCTTTTGATAGCTTATTAACTAAATTTTCTGCAACAGTAAATGGGTTT
>CAKOVW010000047.1 GCA_934122125.1 uncultured Clostridia bacterium
AAAGAAATAGAAGAACTAATTAATAATTGATAAGATTAATTCAAATTTGATTGCATAAATCTAAAATAGATTTTAGGTTTATGCAGTTTTTTTGTGGAAAAATAAGTATATATTTTAATATCTAAAATTTTAACATTATTTAAATATATTTTTTTATAAAAGCATTGACAATTGAATATGTATTCAACTATAATATATTAAAGTTGAGTAAATATTCAATTATTTTTATGTATCATACATATAATAAAGGAGGAAATATATGTCTAGAAATGAATTCATTTGCGATTGTAATGCAATACATCAAGAGGTAGTAGATAGCACAAAAAAGCAAATGTTAAATGATGAAGACTTATTTAATAATTTAGCTGAGTTTTTTAAAATTTTGGGTGATACTACTAGAGTAAAAATATTATCAGCATTAGACAAAAACGAAATGTGTGTATGTGATATAGCAAATGTATTAAGTATGAGCAAGTCTTCAATTTCACATCAATTAGGAACTTTAAGAAGAAGTGGAATTGTAAAATGTAAAAGAGTAGGAAAAGAAGTATTTTATATGTTAGATGATGAACATATAAAAAGAGTGTTTGAAATAGGTGCTGAGCATATCGAACATCGAATATAGTCGATAGTGTTAATAGTCCATGAAAGATTGTAGTGGAGCACAGTGTGCTCCATAAAAATAAAATTATCTGTATAGTACGAGAAGGAGAGTATTATGAAAAAAGAGATTATAAAAATTTTAACATCATTGGTATTACTTTTAGCAGCTTTATTAATGCCAATTGATAATCAAATAATAAAAATTGCTATATATGTAATTGCATATTTAATAGTTGGATTTGAAGTTTTAAAAGAAGCAGTAAAAAATATTTTTAAAGGAGAAGTGTTTGATGAGAACTTTTTAATGGTAATAGCTACTATTGGTGCTTTTGCTGTTGGAGAATATCCAGAAGCTGTTACAGTAATGTTACTTTATCAAGTTGGAGAAACATTCCAAGAATATGCAGTTGATAATTCTAAAAAATCAATAGAAAACTTAATGAATATTAGACCAGATTTTGCAAATGTTTTAAGAGAAAATGTTGAACTAAAGGTTAACCCTGAAGAAGTAAAAGTTGGAGAAATAATTATTGTAAAACCAGGTGAAAAAATTCCTCTAGATGGAAAGATTATAGATGGAGATTCAATGTTGGATACAACAGCATTAACAGGAGAATCAGTTCCAAGAAAGGCAAATACGGGAGATAATATTTTTAGTGGCTGTATAAATCAAACAGGTTTATTAAAAATACAAGTAACTAAAGAATTTGGAGAATCAACTGTTAGCAAAATATTAAATTTAGTTGAAAATGCAGAGGATAAGAAATCTAAATCTGAAAATTTTATTACAAAATTTGCAAAATATTATACACCAATAGTTGTAATATTAGCAGTTATTATAGCTATTGTACCACCACTTGTCATAAAAGAAGCAAGTTTTACAGAATGGCTATATAGAGCATTGTCATTTTTAGTTGTATCATGTCCATGTGCATTAGTTATATCAATTCCATTAAGTTTTTTTGCCGGAATTGGTGGAGCGTCTAAAATAGGAGTTCTAATCAAGGGTGGTAATTATTTAGAAGCACTAGCAGATGTTAATACAGTAGTGTTTGATAAGACAGGAACACTTACGAAAGGTGTTTTTAAAGTTCAAAAAGTAGAAGAAGTAGGAGCTGATAAACAAGAAATTATAAAGTATGCAGCTTATGCGGAAAATTATTCAAATCACCCAATTGCAGTATCAATAAAAAAGGCATACAACGAGAAAATAGATGAAAAATTAGTTTCAGACATAAATGAAATATCTGGAAAAGGAATAAGTGTAAAGATTGAAAATAAACAAGTGTTAGTTGGAAATGAGAAGTTAATGCAAGAAAACAATATTGGATATACAAAATGTAATGAAATAGGTACAGTAGTATATATAGCAATTGAAAATAAATATGCTGGTTATATACTTATATCAGACGAGATAAAAGAGGACTCATTTAATGCAATTAAAGAACTAAAAGAGAATAAAAAACAAACAATAATGCTTACTGGAGATAAAAAAGAAATAGGAGAGGAAGTTGCTAAAAAGCTAGGAATAGATAAGGTATATACAGAACTATTACCAGATGGAAAAGTTAAAAAGGTGGAAGAGCTTATTAAGCAAAAAAACGGAACTTTAGCATTTGTTGGTGATGGGATAAATGACGCACCAGTACTTGCTTTATCTGATATAGGAATTGCAATGGGAGGACTTGGAAGTGATGCAGCAATAGAAGCAGCAGACATAGTAATAATGACAGATGAACCATCTAAAATAAATAAGGCTATTAAGATTTCTAAAAAAGCAATGAGAATTGTTAGACAAAATATTGTATTTGCAATTTCAATTAAAATACTAGTATTGCTTTTAAGTGCAGTAGGAATTGCGTCAATGTGGGAAGCTGTTTTTGCAGATGTAGGTGTTTCAGTAATTGCAGTATTAAATGCTATTAGAATATTAAAGAAATAAATTAAGTTTATTAAATTATATTGACTTACTATAAAAGTTATATTATTATAATTACAGTTCTAAAGAAAAATAAAAGAAAGAGGTACAAAAATGATAAAAGTTAAAAATCAAAAAGGTATAACATTAATAGCATTAGTAATAACCATAGTGGTGCTACTAATATTAGCGGGAGTAAGTATAAATACCCTATTTAGTGATAATGGAATAATAGAAATAGCGAAAAATGCCCAAAATAAAATGGATGAAGCAACAAAAAAAGACTTAGAAGAAATAAATTCACTAAATAATTGGCTAGAAGAAAATGGTGGAATAAAAAATGAAACAGGTGGAGATACGCCAACACCAACAGTGGAATGGACGCAGAATAAAACGACAGTAACAAATGGAACAATAACATATGAAGTAGGAGAAGATTATTCATATGACTGTGGAGTATCTGGTTATACAGGAAGTTGGAAAGTATTAGGAGCAGAAAATGGTAAACTATTAATAATGTCAACAGTAGATATAGGAACATTGCAATTATCAGGAAAAGAAGGATACAACACAGGAATAAGTCAATTAAATGAAATGTGCAAACAATATGGAAAAAATGCAAGAAGTATAAAAGTAGAAGATATAAATAGGGTAACAGAGTATGATCCTAATAAAACAGGAGATGGAAAAAAATTTTTTACTGGAGTATGGGGAGAATATGGAAGTACAGTAACATATACAGAAAGTAAAACTACAAGTTCAAATGGTTTAACATACACAGGAAAATTATATAATAGTAAATATGAGCATCCAGATGGAAGAACAATAGGAACAAATGGAGTAACATCAATAATAGAAACGAATACTTGGTATTACTATTATCCAAATACTTTAACAACAAGTAATTCCGGAACAACCAAAGGAATAGAAACAACAAGCAAGGCATATAAGCTATTATTTAGAAATGCAAATGATTCTGCAAATTGTCAATACTGGATTGCATCTTCGTGCATGGGTACGAACTCTAACTATTCATTTTTCTTAATGCGTTATGTGGTTAATACTGGCTATGTGAATCATTCCCCATTATGGGAATCAAGTGGTACTCCTCATAGTTTTGACTTTGGTGTTCGTGCTGTAGTTTGTCTATAATTCAGTATCTATAAGTATATATAATAAAAGATGAGAAGAATAAACTCTTCTCATTTTTTGTTATTATATGAAAATTTATATTACATAAAAGAATATACATAAAAATTGCAATACACTTGCAATTACACAAGTAATATGAAAAACAGAATGCATCCATTTATGCTTTTTACCAATGGCATAGAATATAGCGCCTAATGTATATACAATTCCACCTGATAATAATAAGATAAATCCTTTCATAGTTAATAATTCTATAATTACATTTATTTTAAATATAATACACCAACCAAGCAATATGTAACATATCATAGAAAAAACTTTATATCTTTTTAAATCTATAGAATTAAGTACTATTCCTAATATGGCTAATCCCCAAACAATTCCAAATAATGTCCAACCAGTAGCTGTATCATATTCTCTTAAAGTGCACAAAACAAAAGGAGTATAAGTTCCAGCTATAAGAATAAATATAGAACAGTGATCAATTATTTGAAAAACTTTTTTAGCTTTAAGGGTAGGCTTTAAACCATGATATATACTAGACATAGTATATAATAAAACCATTGATGTTCCATAAATAGAAGTAGAAACTATTCCATAAACATTATGATGTAATGCTGAAAATATTACACATAAAACAAGAGCAGCAATACCAAGCACACTACCGACAATATGTGAAACCATATTAAAAATTTCTTCACCTCTTGTGTATGTAGGTAAAACTCTATCATCTAATTTTATTCTATGCATTATTATCCCTCCAATTCAAGTACTTTTTTTAATTCTTCGTTTCTTTTTGTTTTATTAGTAGTAGTTTTTATCAAAGGCTCTTTAGTTATAACAAGATGTTTAATGTACTTGTACATAGGTAGAGTTTTATTTATTTCTTTAATTTGGTTCCAAATAATTTCTTTTAATTCTTGCTCTGTAGCGTCTGGATATTTAGATTTGGTAATAGTTTCGTTATATACTACTTCAACAGCAACTTTAACATCATTACTATCTTGATTATCTGGTAAGCCATAAACAAAACTTTCTTCTACTTCATCTAATCTGTTAACTAAAAGTTCAAGTTCTTCAGGGAAAACCTTTTTTCCATTTTTTAAAACTATTAAATCTTTTTGTCTACCAGTAATAAATAAATATCCATCTTTATCTAAGTAACCTAAATCACCAGTATGAAACCAACCATCTTTTAAAACTTCATTTGTTATTTCCTCATTTTTATAATATCCAAGCATAACGTTTGGACCTTTAACAATTATTTCTCCAATGCCATTTGTATCTTTATTATCAATTTGCACTTCAAGGCTATTCATAGGTATTCCTACAGAACCTGATCTAATACAAGTGTCATTTTCTGCAGATATAACAGGAGAAGTTTCAGTTAAACCATACCCTTGTACTAAGTGAATACCAATTGCGTTAAACCATGTAGCTACTCTTTTATCAAGTGGAGCACCACCTGAAATAATAAATCTCATGTTTCCACCAAGAGCGTCAATAAGTTGCTTAAAAACTTTTCTTCTAATATCTATATGAAGTTTTAATAACAGATTGCTTAATCCAATCATAAAGGTTATAAGACCAGTTTTTCCTTGCTTTTCAATTTCTTTCATTATGGTAGAGTACATTTTATCTATTAAAACAGGAACTCCAACAAAAACTGATACTTTATATTCTTTTAAATTTTGTTGAATATATCTTAATCCATCAGGGAAAACTGTTTTTACTCCGCAAGCTAACATAACAAGCATACCAGTAGAGCCAAAAATATGGTGATATGGTAAAAATGCAATGTTTACGTCAGTACTGTAAAAACTTTCAACTAATTGCATATCATATATATTTGAAGCAATTCCATATTGGCTAAGCATAACAGCTTTAGATTTTGATGTAGTACCAGAAGTAAATAGCAGAATACTCATAGCATAAGGGTCCACCTTACAATTCATATAGTCTAAGTATCCACTTTTTATGCTTTTTCTACCATCATCAACTAAATCATAAAAGTATGTGAAACCAGGTACCTTAGAAAAACAAATAAAGTGCTTAATATTTGTTTTTCCTGCATTTTTAATTTCTTCTATAATATCTTTTAATTTTTCGTCAAAAACAATTGACTCAACTTCGCTTCTAATTAAAGAATCTTCAAGTTCACCAATTTGCAAACCTTTATCTAAAGGGACAGAAACAATTCCACCAAATAAATTACTTAGATGTGCAACGGCCCATTCATAACAATTGTGTCCAACAACTGCTGAACGTTTGCCTTGCAAACCTAATTTATACAAAGATGTTCCAAAGCAATTTATATCTTCTAACAAATTTGCATAAGTGTGATTTATATATTTAATTTCCTTGCCATTTTTAATTTTTGTTGTAAAAGCTATATTATCAGAATAAGTGTTAGCTGAGTGATATAGCAAATCCTTAATATTATCAAATTTTATAATAGTTTGTTCTTTTTTCATTTGTCCTCCTAAAAATAATTTACTAAACTATACTATGTAGTTTCAGAAACTATTATACATTAAAGATGTAAATAGGTCAATAGTTTTGTTAATGTAAAATATAGTATTATGAAAGAAATGTGATAATGTAAAATATAGTATTAAAAAATATTTTAAAAAATAAAAATATAAACCTATAATAAGCGTAAATAAATAGAAAAAACACAAACTATGAATAAAAATAATAGTACGAAAAATAGTAAAGCATTGTATATAAACATATATTAACAATATGAAAAATATTAACCATTAATTAAATTCACTTCTAAAAAATAAAAGTAATATATAAAATATACCTAAATATTATAAAAAAATAAATAAAAATAGTGTATAATGGTAATATGTATACAAAAGAAAATGGAGGTATAAAAAAATAATGAAATTAAAAACAGAAAAATCAAAATCAAACGAAAACCAAACAACGCTAAAAAAGCAAAAAGGTATTACATTAATAGCACTAGTAATTACCATAGTAGTGCTACTAATTCTAGCAGGAGTAGGTATAAACACTCTATTTAATGATAATGGAATAATAAATTCAGCTAGTAAAAGCGGAGATAAGTACAAAATGGAAGCAGTAAGAGAGCAAATAGAAGCAGAAAGAGTAAATTGGGAAGCTGAGAGAGTAGTAGATAATACTAAAAAAGTAGAGGACTTTTTTGATGCTTTAGAAAAGGCAGATATAATAGATAGTGCAAAAGAAGATGTAGGAAAACCAGAAACTACAACAGAGGGAGAAAATGAAATAACAAAATATGAAATAACAACTAAAGAAGGGTATATAGTAGAA
>CAKOVW010000048.1 GCA_934122125.1 uncultured Clostridia bacterium
CTTCACTAGCACCAGTATCATAATCAACTGGAGCAATATTTGCATCAGGGTATTTATCTCTAATAGTTTTTATAACACCTTTTCCAACAACATGATTTGGTAAACATGCAAATGGTTGTACACAAACTATATTTGGAATACCATGTTCAATATATTCTACCATTTCAGCTGTTAAAAACCAGCCTTCACCTGTTTGATTTCCAATTGATAAAATGTCCTTAACTTTAGTTTCTAGCTCAAATATATTGCAAGGTAATAAATAACCTTTTTTAGAATTTTTAAGAGCTATAACAGAGTCTTTTTCTAAAATATCAATTAATTTAATTGCAGCTTTAAATAATTTTGCTTTTATTTTATCAGTTTTTATTAATTGATTAAATGTAATTTTATGTGTTGCTATAAATTTAACAAATCCCATAAAATCAGGAAGAATTACTTCAGCACCTTCTTCTTCTAATTTATCTGCTACAAAATTATTTCCAAAAGGATGATATTTAATAAGTACTTCACCAACAATACCTACTTTTGGTTTTTCAATTGAAGTATCTAGCTCAATTTTTTCAAAATCATTTACTATATCATAAATACTTTGTTTAAACTCTTTCATAGTTGATTTTACAACTAGTGTTTTACATTTTTCCATCCACTCATCAAATAATTTTTGAGTTTCACCTTTGTGTATTTCATAAGCTCTATTTTTTGTAAGCATTTTTTGTAATAAATCTGCATATACAACACATTTAATCATTCTTTCAATCATTGGTATTGTAATTTTAAATCCAGGCATTTTTTCCATACCAACAACATTAAATGATATAACTGGAACATTTGCAAATCCAGCGTCTTTTAATGCTTTACGAATAAACCCAATGTAGTTTGTTGCTCTACATCCACCACCTGTTTGTGACATTATTAAAGCTGTTTTATTTAAATCATATTTGCCAGATTCCAATGCTTCTATCATTTGACCAGTAGTTAAAATAGATGGATAACAAGCATCATTATTTACATATTTTAATCCAGTTTCAACAGTATGCTGAGTACAGTTCCTTAATAATTCTACCTTGTAACCACATGAAGCAACTGCAGCTTCTAATAGTTCAAAATGTATTGGAGCCATTTGAGGAATTAAAATCGTATAATCTTTTTTCATATCTTTATCAAAGATTTTTTTAACTTGCTCATAATTTCCAGAGCCTTTTTCTAATTCTTTATTTTGTTCTCTTTTCTTCATACTAGCTAAAAGTGAACGAATACGAATACGAACAGCACCTAAATTATTTATTTCATCTATCTTTATTAAAGTATACATTTTACCAAAGCTGTTTAATATTTCTTCAACTTGATCAGTAGTAACAGCATCTACACCACAACCAAATGAATTTAATTGAACTAATTCAAGGTTGTCATGTTTACCAACAAAATCTGCTGCTGCATATAATCTAGCATGAAATACCCATTGGTCAACTACACGAATAGGTCTTTTAACTTCAGTTTGATTACAAATTGAATCTTCTGTTAAAACACATAATCCTAAACTTGTAATTAAAGTATCAATACCGTGATTTACTTCAGGGTCTACATGATATGGTCTTCCAGCTAAAACGATACCTTTTAAATTATTTTTATTCATGTATTCTAAGGTTTCTTCACCTTTAGCACGAATATCTTGTTTACATTTTTGATATTCTTCTTCAGCTTTTTTGGCAGCTGTTAATAATTCTTTTTTAGTAAAGTTGTATTCAGCAAATTCTGGTAATTCCATAATTGTTTCAGCAAGTTTTTTGCAATCAAAAGGTAAAAATGGATTTAAAAATTTAATATCATTTTCTTTTAATTCTTCAACATTATTTTTCAAAACTTCTGAATATGAAATTACAATAGGGCAATTATAATGGTTATCAGCTTTTTCATATTCTTTTCTTGAATATGGCATACATGGATAAAAAATAGTTTTTATACCTTGTTTTATAAGCCCTATAATATGACCATGAGAAAGTTTTGCTGGGAAGCAAACTGACTCTGATGGCATACTTTCCATTCCTTTTTCATAAGTTTTACGATTACTTTTTTCTGATAAAACAACACGGAATCCTAGATTTGTTAAAAATGTAAACCAGAAAGGATAGTCCTCATACATATTCAAAACTCTAGGGATACCAATAGTTCCACGAGGAGCATCTTTTTCATCTAAAGGTGTATAACCAAAGATTCTTTCATATTTATATTTCATAACATTTGGTAAATCTTTATGCTCTCCAACATTTCCAGCACCTTTCTCACAACGGTTACCAGAAATATATCTTGATCCATTACTAAATTTATTTATTGTAAGTAAACAATGATTTTCACAACCATTACAACGAACATGTGAAATATCAATTTTTAATTTATCTAAATCTTCAGGTTTGCTTAAAGTAGATACATATTCCATATCTAAATTAGCTTCATATTGTTCTTTGGCAAGTAATGCTACACCATAAGCACCCATTAAACCAGCAATATCAGGTCTTACAACATTTCTGCCAACAATTAACTCAAATGCACGTAATACAGCATCATTGTAGAAAGTACCTCCTTGTACAACAATGTGTGCACCTAAAGTTTTTACATCTCTAACTTTCATTACTTTTTGAATAGCATTTTTTATAACAGAATATGAAAGTCCAGCAGAAATATCTCCTACACTATAGCCTTCTTTTTGAGCTTGTTTAATTTTTGAATTCATAAATACTGTACAACGAGAACCTAAATCAACAGGTCTTCTCGCTTCTAAAGCAGAGTTTACAAATTCTTCAATAGATAAATTTAAACTTTTAGCAAATGTTTCAATAAATGAACCACAACCAGAAGAACAAGCCTCATTTAGCATAATATTATCAATTGCGCCATTTTTCATACGAATATATTTCATATCTTGACCACCAATATCAACTATGCTAGTAACATTAGGCATAAATTGTTTTGCTGCTGTATAATGTGCTATTGTTTCAATTTCATTTAAATCAACATTTAATGCAGTTTGTATAAGTTTTTCACCATAACCTGTAACACCACTATAACGAATTATAGCTTTTTCAGGTTTTTCTGCATATAATTTTTTTAGCATTTGAATAACACTTTGTAAAGGATTTCCTTCATTGCTTCCATATAATGAGTAAAGAAGAGTTCCTTCACGGTCAATTACAGTTAATTTTGTTGTTGTAGAACCTGCATCTATACCTACGAAACAATCTCCTTCATAAGTTTTTAAATCACCTTTTTTTACAGTTTCTTTATTATGCCTTTCTTTAAACTCTTTGTATTCTTCATCTATAGAAAACAAAGGTGAAAGTGGGTGAGAAGTGTCATCATGTGAACTTCTTAACATTTCTATTTTACTTTTTAATTTTTGTGATGTAATTGCATGAGAAGATTCAACAGAGTCTAATGCAGCACCTTTTGCAACTAAAAGATGAGCTTCTTCAGGAATAATTATTGCATCACCCTCTAGTTTTAATGTTTCAATAAAACGATTACGAAGTTCTGATAAATAATTTAATGGACCACCTAAAAATGCAACATTTCCACGAATTGGTCTTCCACAAGCTAAACCACTAATTGTTTGATTAACAACAGCTTGAAAAATTGATGCAGCAATATCTTCTTTTGCGGCTCCTTCATTTAATAAAGGTTGAACATCAGTCTTTGCAAAAACGCCACAACGCGAAGCTATTGGATATATCATTTTATGATTTTTAGCTAACTCATTTAAACCAGTTGGATCTGTATGTAAAAGGGATGCCATTTGGTCTATAAACGCACCTGTACCACCAGCACAAGTACCATTCATACGTTGTTCAATTGATTTGTCAAAATATATAATTTTAGCATCTTCTCCACCAAGTTCAATAACTACATCAGTTTGTGGTATGTACTTTTCAACAGCCCTTTTACAAGAAACAACTTCTTGAATAAATGGCAAATCTAAAAAATTAGCAGCACTCATAGCACCAGAACCTGTTAGGGCTATAGTGAATTCATAATCTTCATATTTTTCTGCTAAATCTGTTAATACATTACAAACTGTATTTTTAGTGTCTGAAAAGTGCCTTTGATAATCTGTATAGATTGTATTTAAATTTTCATCCATAATAACGATTTTAACTGTGGTAGACCCTACGTCTAAACCTACATGTAATAATTTTTCCATTTAATAAATATCTCCTAACTATTATATTGAAATCAATATAAATCTCTAAATATTTTACATAAAAATTGATAAAAAGTCAATGTATTTGACATGGTAAATAGCACCAATTCACAGAATATTTACAAAAGGATAAATTATGTATTAAAAATAGTTCTAAAAAGAACAAGCTATACATAACTATTGATTAGTACAAGTAAATGAAAGGATGATTTTTTATGAATAAGAAAACACTAATTATTATAATTATTTTAATAATAGCAATAGCTATTACAGGATTTTTACTATGGAGAAATAAGGATAAAAATATTGAGGATAATGTAATTCAGCCACAAGAAGAAACGACAGATGAACAAATGAGAACTGCTTTAGTAACATTATACTATGTGAACAAGGAAACTAAAGAATTAACACCAGAAGGAAGAATGATAGATGTAAAGAACTTACTAACAGACCCATATGAAACATTAGTTAATCTTTTAATAGAGCAACCTAAAAACGAAAAATTACAATCAGCAATTCCAAATGGAACGAAAGTGCTAGGTGCAGAATTAAAGGGTGATGTAGTGTACTTAGATTTATCAAATGAATTTATTGAAAATCATGAAGGTGGGGAAAAAGCAGAACAAGCAACAATAAAAGCCATAGTAAATACTTTAACAGAGCTTAATGAAGTAAATGGCGTAAAAATATTAATCAATGGACAAGAAAATAAAGAATTTAAAGATGGAAAAGTTAATTTTAAAGACACTTTTACTAGAATTAAATAAAATAATTTTGAGAACGGGGTTAAAAATCACCATTTGCTAAAAAAGGTGATTTTTAATTCTGTTCCTGAAATCACCATTTAAAAACTTTATAAAATTTTATTCCTTTTGCAACTTGTTTAAAATCACGCAAAAAATGTTCTATTTCAAAAAGAGATTTTACAGTATTATCTTTTCTCTTTTTAAAATCAAACTTTTTTTTAGGTCCTTTTTTATCTCCTCTATATTCAAATTCGTCCATGTACAATTCCTCCAAATATATGTAAATTATAATAATAATTTATGAAAAAGAATGCCTAAATGTTACTGGAAAAATTTTACTTATATATTGATTATAGCATAAATTTATTGTATAATATTTCCAATTCCTAAAAGGAAGGAGGTGTATGCCCATGGATAATAATCAACTTATTATTCTTTTGGTAATGCTAGTGATAGTACTATCTAAAGGAAAGGGCGGACATAAAAGCTAGTATGAAAATACATAGCAAAAAAACTAGAGTTCTGGCGTGAACTCTAGTTTTTTATTGGTGTTTGCACCAATAGATATAATCAACTTATTGATGTAGTAGTTAACAGCTACTATAAGTATATTACTACAATTTCCTAAAAATGTCAATTGGTTTTATAAAATTTTGTAATGTCCGCTAGACAAACAAGTTAAAATGTACTATACTAATATACATAGGGAGTGAAAATAAGCAGTGTGTGTGCTACCACTTTACATATACAGCCTTAGCTGTAAGAATGGAGGTGGTGCTATATGGTAGAGCAAGCTATGTTAACAATAATATACTTACTTTTCTACGGTTTAGTAGGAATGACTATTATAGCATTTGCCTTAATTATTACTTTAGTAGTGATTCTGAGCAAATAATAAAAGCACCACATTACGCTTTCACAGAGCTATGTGGTGTTTATCATTTAATATGGTAGCACACATTTCTGTGCTTTTCATTTCCTATAACTATTATACTCATAAAAACAGAAAAAGTCAATAATTTATCTGTTTTATAATAGAAATTTAATGTTTAGAGGGAAAATAGATGCAACGTATTTTAAGTTATTTAAGAAGAGCAATTGATAATTATAACATGATAGAGGAAGGGGATAAAATAGCAGTAGGACTATCAGGAGGAAAAGATTCATTTACATTACTTATGGGATTAAAAGCATTACAAAGATTTTATCCTAAGAAGTTTGATATTATTGCAATTAGTGTAAATCCTGGATTTGAATTTTTTAATTCTGAATTTTTAAAAACTAAATGCGAAGAAATAGGTGTAGAATATGTTGAAGAAGTTTCACATATTAAAGAAATAGTATTTGACATTAGAAAAGAAAAAAATCCATGTTCATTATGTGCAAATTTGCGTAGAGGAATAATAAATTCAGTAGCAATAAGAGAAGGATGTAATAAAATTGCTCTAGGACATAATCAAGACGATGCTTTAGAAACATTTTTACTTAATTTTTTATATGCAGGTAATTTATCAACTTTTGCGCCAGTAAGTTATATGGACCGTTCTAAAATTACACTTATTAGACCTTTAATAGATACACCTGAAAAGGAAATAAAAAAGTTTGTTAAAAGAAATAATGTAGAAGTAATGCCAAAGGTTTGCCCGATGGATGGGGTTTCAAAAAGAGAAAATATGAAAAATATGGTATTTGAATGGGAAAAACAAATTCCAACAATTAGAGC
>CAKOVW010000049.1 GCA_934122125.1 uncultured Clostridia bacterium
GATGAGTACAATTGCAGCAATTTCAACAGCTCCGGCCAATGGAGGAATTGGAATTATTAGAATGAGTGGAAAAAATTGCTTTGAAATACTAGATAAAATTTTTGTACCAAAACAAAAGCAAAATATAGAAGAAATATCTGGATACACCATAAAATATGGGTATATTATAGATTTTAAAACAAAACAAAAAATAGATGAGGTTTTAGTATCATTTTTTAAAGCACCTAAAAGCTATACTACTGAGAATATGTGTGAAATAAATTCACATGGGGGAGTGGTAATTGAACAAAAAATATTAGAACAATGTTTATTAGCAGGAGCTGAAATGGCTGAACCAGGTGAGTTTACTAAAAGAGCTTTCTTAAATGGTAGGATAGATTTATCACAAGCTGAAGGAATTATTGACTTAATAAATGCTAAAACTTCTCAAGAAGCAAAAGCATCATTTAAACAATTAGAAGGAAGTTTATCTAAAAAAATTCAAGATATACGTCAAAATTTATTAAATATAATGGCTGATATTGAGGCGTCTATTGACTATCCTGAATATGACGAAGTACCAGAAATAGTTAATAAAAAACTAATTGAACAAATAAATACTATTGAAGAAAAATTATTTAAATTAGAAAAAAGTTTTGACAGTGGGAAAGTATTAAAAGAAGGAATAAAGACCGTTATATTAGGAAAACCAAATGCAGGAAAATCTTCTTTGTTAAATGCTATTTTAAACGAAGAAAGAGCAATTGTAAGCCAAATAGAGGGGACAACAAGAGATACTATTGAAGAAATGGTACAAATTCAAGGAATACCTTTAAAATTAATAGATACAGCAGGCATAAGAAATACTCAAGACGAGGTTGAAAAAATTGGCGTTAAAAAGGCTTTAGAGCTGTCAAACGAAGCTGACCTAATAATAGGTATATTTGACAACACAAAACGGCTTAGAAGCCGAGGATTTGCGAATACTGGAAATTCTTAAAAATAAAAACTCAATTATATTACTAAATAAGATTGATGAAAAAGATAATGGATTAGAAAATGATATTAACATTAAAAATGTTAATAAACCAGTTGTAAAAATATCTGCTAAAACCAAAGAGGGGTTAGAAGATTTATATGACGAAATTTTAAAAATGTTTAAACTAAATGAAATTGAGATAAATGACGGAGAAGTAATAACAAACATAAGACATAAAAATCAAATAAGAAAATCTATAGATGATTTGGAACAGGCTAAACAGGGCCTTGAAGTAGAAATGCCTATTGATGTAGTGGCAGTTTCTTTAAAAGAAGCATTAGAAGATTTAAGCGAGATAACAGGGGAAAATGTATCTGAGGATATAATAAATAATATATTCTCTAAGTTTTGCTTAGGAAAATAAAGAGAAATTTAACTTATATGTTTCACAAGCAAAGCATTATGAAATATATAGTTTCATAGGAAAAAATTGCGTGAAACACGAACACTAAACTATAACAAAAAGACAACAATTTTGAATGACTTTCGACAAAATGCCGAAAACTCAAAATAAAATACTTTCGACAAAAAATGACATACCAAAAAGGTATAGGAAACAATAATTTTAGTTTCATAAAAAACGAAACAAAAAATATAAAATAAATTTAACAAGGTAGGTAAAATAAAAATGAAATATAACGCAGGAAAATATGATGTAGCAGTAATAGGAGCTGGACATGCTGGATGTGAGGCAGCTCTAGCAACAGCAAGATTAGGACTAAAAACTTTATTATTTAGTATAAGTTTGGAAGCTGTTGCAAATATGCCATGTAATCCACACATAGGTGGCAGCTCAAAAGGACATTTAGTAATGGAGATAGACTGCTTAGGTGGAGAAATGGGAAAAAATATAGATAAAACATATACCCAACTTAGAATGTTAAATACGTCAAAAGGACCAGCAGTGTACTCTTTGAGAGCTCAAGCAGATAGAAAAAAATATCAAATGGAAATGAAACATACTCTTGAAAAACAACCAAATCTATATTTAAAACAAGCAGAAATAGTTGACATTGGAGTAGAAGATGGAAAAGTAAAATCTGTAGAAACAAATATAGGTGCAGTATATGAAGTAGACAATGTTATATTAGCAACAGGTACATATTTAAAGGGAAAAATATATATAGGAGAAGTATCTTACGAAAGTGGACCAGATGGAGTGTTTCCAGCTAATAGATTATCTGATATGTTGAAAAAAATTGGAATAAATCTTGTAAGATTTAAGACAGGAACACCTGCAAGAATAAATAAAAACTCTATTGACTTTTCTAAAATGGAAAGACAAGATGGAGATAAAAATCCTACAGCATTTTCATTTGAAGATAAAATAGTAGATAAAGAAGAACAGTTGCCATGTTATTTAACATATACAACTCCTGAAACACATGAAATTATAAGGAAGAACTTGCATCGTTCACCTCTATATGCAGGAGAAATAAAAGGTACTGGACCAAGATATTGTCCATCAATAGAAGATAAAGTAGTTAGATTTGCTGATAAAGAAAGACATCAAATCTTTGTAGAACCAATAGGAAGAGATACAGACGAAATGTATATACAAGGAATGAGCTCATCACTTCCTGAAGACGTACAAATAGCTATGTACCGCACTATACCTGGATTAGAACATGCAGAATTTACAAGACCAGCATATGCAATTGAATACGATTGTATAGATCCATCTGAATTAAAATTATCATTAGAACATAAGAAAATAGATGGAATGTTTTTTGCAGGTCAAATAAATGGAACTTCAGGATATGAAGAAGCTGCATCACAAGGAATTATAGCAGGAATAAATGTAGCACAAAAAGTAAGAGGAAGAAAACCAGTAATTCTAGACCGTTCACAAGCATATATAGGGGTTTTAATAGATGATATTGTAACAAAAGGAACTAATGAACCATATAGAATGATGACATCGAGAGCTGAATATAGACTATTATTAAGACAAGACAACACTGATTTAAGATTAACAGAAATAGGACATGAAGTAGGATTGATATCTGAAGAAAGATACCAAGCATTTTTAATTAAGAAAAAACAAATTGAAGAAGAAATTGAAAGAATTGAAAATACTATAGTTAAGCCAACAGAAAAGGTAAATGAATTATTAAAGAATAATAATTCTTCACCACTTACAACAGGTGTAAAAATGGCAGAATTATTAAGAAGAACAGAAATGAATTACGAACTTTTAGGTGAAATTGATGAGAATAGAAAAGAATTACCTAAAGAAGTAACACAAGAAGTAGAAATAGAAGTTAAATATAAGGGATATATAAAACTACAACAAGCACAAGTTGAAAAATTTAAAAAATTAGAAGCAAAATTATTGCCACAAGATATAGATTATAGTACAATTAAAGGACTTAGATTAGAAGCAAGACAAAAACTAAATAAAATAAAACCAAATTCAGTAGGACAAGCCTCTAGAATATCAGGCGTTTCACCAGCTGATATATCGGTGTTACTTATTTATTTAGAACAGATAAAAAAAATTGAAAAATAATTACAATTTAATGAAAGAAAGAGAGGAATGATAGTGTGTATGAATAAATTAGAATTTAATAATAGTCTAATTGAAAAAGCAAATTCTATTGGGGTAGAAATATCTCAAAAACAAGCAGAACAGTTTTATAAATATATGGAATTGTTATTAGAATGGAATGAAAAGATGAATTTGACGGCAATTACAGAGCCAGAAGAGGTAATATTAAAGCATTTTATAGATAGCTTAACAATTATTCCATATTTAAAAGAGGTAGACACAGTGCTTGATATTGGCACAGGAGCAGGTTTCCCAGGAATACCTTTAAAAATATTAGAAGAAAATAAGAAATTCACACTATTAGACTCTTTAAATAAAAGAATTATATTCTTACAAACAGTAATAAATGAGCTAGAATTGAAAAATATACAAGCAATTCATGGTAGAGCAGAAGAATTTGTGAGCAAAGAAAGAGAAACTTATGATATTGTAACATCAAGAGCTGTGGCAAGACTAAATGTACTTTTAGAATATATGTTACCATTTGTAAAAGTAGGTGGAAGATGTATTTGTATGAAATCTTTTGAAATTGAAGAAGAATTAAAAGAGGCTAAAAAAGCTATTGAAATTCTTGGAGGAGAAATTGAAAAAATAGACGAGATTACATTACCAAATACAGATATTAAAAGAAAAATAGTAGTAATAAAAAAAGTAAAAAACACACCAAGTAAATATCCTAGAAAGGCTGGAACACCAGCAAAGGAGCCAATTATATAAAAATTTATGTAGCACCTAAAATCTAAAATATTAGAGATTTTAGGTGCATATTTTTTGTATAATAAAAAATTGATTATAAGATAAAAATTTACTTGAAATACATAATTAAATTATTATATATATTATAAAAAACTTATATTTTTTTTCAAATTTCATTGACATATTTAATATATTTTTATATTATTAATATGTCCGATTTAACAAATTTTAATATAAAATGATTTACATAAAACAACAAAAGGAGGCAATTAAATTGGGAAAAATAATATCAGTTGCAAATCAAAAAGGTGGAGTAGGAAAGACTACAACATCAGTAAATTTAAGCACTTTACTTGCTAAAAGAGGAAAAAAAGTTTTATTAATAGATGCAGATCCACAAGGAAATGCAACAAGTGGTGTTGGAATGGATAAAAATGCAGAATTTTCTGTTTATGATTTAATTATTAGTGATGAAGTAGAAAGCAGGGATACTATTCAAAAAACAGAAATAAAAAACTTATATCTATGCCCATCTAATATAAATCTTGCAGGAGCTGAAGTTGAGTTGGTTTCAATGATGTCAAGAGAATATAGGATGAAAGAAAAATTAGAATCAATAAAGGATAGTTTTGATTATATTATTATTGACTGTCCGCCATCATTAGGACTAATTACACTAAACTCTTTTACAGCATCAGATAGTGTATTAATACCAGTACAATGTGAATACTATGCACTAGAAGGATTAGGACAACTTATAAATACTATTAATCTAGTAAAAAGACATTTAAACCAGAACTTAGATGTTGAAGGGGCATTACTTACTATGTATGATATTAGAACAAATTTATCTAATCAAGTAGTAAAAGAGGTTAACAAGTATTTTGAAAACAAAGTATATAAAACAGTAATTCCAAGAAATGTAAAATTAAGTGAAGCACCAAGCTATGGAATGCCAATATCTATATATGATCCAAGGTCAAAAGGCGCTAAGAGTTATGATAAATTTGTAAAAGAATTTTTGAAAAACAATGATAATACAAAAGGAAAACATGCAGTATAAAAAGAAAGGAAGATGGTATAAATGGCTGTTAAAAAAACAGGATTAGGAAAAGGATTAGAGGCCTTATTTAGTGAAAATCAACTAACTAAAGAAGAAGAAAAAAAATTAAAAGATGGCGAAGAAATTGTACAAAGCATAAAAGTTATTGAAATAGAACCAAATAGAAATCAACCAAGAAAAAACTTTCCAAGTGAATCAATAGAAGAACTTGCAAAGTCAATAGAAAAATATGGTGTAATTCAACCAATTATAGTATCTAAAAAAGATGGATATTATGAAATTATTGCAGGAGAAAGAAGATGGAGAGCAGCTAAAAAGGCTGGATTACAAGTAATGCCTTGTATTGTAAGAGAAAATGATGAAAGAAAGAATAAAGAAATTGCTTTAATTGAAAATATACAAAGAGAGGACTTAAATCCAATAGATAAGGCAAGAGGATTTAGACAATTATTAGATGACTATGGAATGACACAACAACAATTAGCAGACACAATAGGGCTAAACAGAAGTACAGTTACAAATACATTAAGACTATTAAACTTAGATGAAAGAGTAATGCAATTAGCTATTGATGGAAAATTAAACGAAGGTCATTGTAGATCTTTGCTATGTATTACAGATCCAGACAAACAATATGCTGCAGCAATTAGAATTATAGAAAAAGGTGAAACTGTTAGAGATATTGAAAAGAAAGTACAAGATCAAAAGAAAACATCAAATAAATATGAAGAAAGAAGAGAGGCAATTTGTAGAGATATAGAAGATAGTTTTCAAAGTTTTTTCGGCACAAAAGTTAAATTAAATGCAGGAAAAAGAAGTGGTAAAATTATCATTCAATACTCTACAAATGATGAATTAGAAAGAATTTTAAATTTAATTAAGTAAGAAAAAATCTAAAGTATGAAAATACTTTAGATTTTTTAATCAAATATTAATAATAAATAAAAATTGATTAAATTAATAAATATTTGTATTGACAATAGAGTAGTAAATGTGCTATTATATATAAGGTTACCGGTACATTAGTATTGTTAACTTAAGTGGAGAGGTGGTCGAGTTGGTTTATGGCACCAGTCTTGAAAATTGGCGTAGGTTTGTAGCCTACCGTGGGTTCGAA
>CAKOVW010000050.1 GCA_934122125.1 uncultured Clostridia bacterium
ATTTGTATACAAACTCTTTGGCACTTCTATCCACACATATTCATTTCCTTTTGCATCTTTTATTACTAGTCCATTATTTAAATCTGTTCCATCTACTTTTGTAAATGTTGTATCTGGATAGTATGGTGCTGTATCTTTTGTTGGTGCTATTGGAGTTGTTTCACTTTTTATTGTCCCATTTTCTTCTAGCCAATTGTTTAATTTGTTTATTTCCTCTAAATCTTTCTTTTCTGCTTCGTCAACTTTATTTTGAGCCTCTTTTGCTCTTTCTATTATTCCATTATCACTAAATAGAGCATTTATACTTACTCCTGCTAATATTAATAGCACTACTATTGTTATTACTAGTGCTATTAATGTAATACCTGCTTGCTTTGCATAAAATCTATTTTTTCCATTTTTAACTTCATTTAATTGCATTTTTTCTTCCTCCTATGTTACTCTTGTTTTACTTTTTCCTCTATAATGTTAATATGCACATTTTTCTTGTTTTCATACTTCCAAAATACTTCTACATATTTTACTTATATATTATATTAACTTTTTCCATTTTTCAAGTATTTTTATTATTTTTTATTATTGCTTTTCTCATATTTTTCATTGATTTTACATATTTTAACATATTATCCAAAATGATTAACAACAGAAAAAGGTATTATTTAAAATACCTTTTTCATACTATATTATTTAGTTAATAATTTCAACAGGAATTACTTTTTTGTACTTTCCATCAAGTATGTTCATTATAATTTGTATACCATCTCCAATTGGTGCATCTGCATCTACTATAATTTTTATATAAGATACTACAGTATTTTCATCTGTAATTTCTACTTGGTTACTATCTAAGAATTTTATATCTAGTTCTCCATCAGAATATGCTTTAATATCCTTTAGTCTAATTTCTTGTCCACCATCTGGATGCATGTTACTCTTTACAGTTAAAGCTAATATTTTTTCTTCACCTTGTTGCATTTGTAAACTGTTTTCTCCAACACTTACATCTTTAATTGTTAAGCTACATTTTACAAATATATTTTTACCTTCTACATTGTTTGCTTTCGGTGTAATTTGGTATAAACCTTCTTTTAATATTTTTGCTCTAATTTCAAATACACCGTTACCTAAATCTTTATATGTAACTTCTATTCCATTTTCTCCGTTTTGTACTATGTCTGCTGTAAGGTCCTCAAGTTTAATTGTTTCTTCATCCTTATTAGATGTTATTTGTCCTAAAATTACCTCTTGATTTAGTTCCAAAATATTGTAATACTTGTCAGTATCTAATTGAAGTGATGGGTTTAATGTAACAATTAATTTCTTTAATGCTTTTAATTGTAATTTAATTGGTAATATTATATTTGTATTTCCTCCTGTAATTTCAACAGAATGTGTAGTAACATCATTTAAATCAATTTCTGTGTTTTGATTAATTGCAAATCCAATTTTACAAACAGCTTCTTCATCTTGTGCTTCTTCATTGTTGCTATTATACAATTTTACTTTTATTGCATTTGCATTTGTTTCAGTTGATACTTGATCTTTTTTTACTAACGGTAATGTTATATTTACTTTTTCTTCTTCAACTGATTGATTTACTGTTATTTTATTAGCTGTTACTTCTATTTCATCTCCATCTTGGTCTAAGAAAGTAATTGGTAATATTGTATATATATTATTATCACTTTCTGTTTTTACGTTGTTAGCCTGTGTTGGTAACTCTAAGTATATTTTTAATTCATCAGTATTTAATTTTACGCTATCTAATTTTAACACTTTACTTTTTACTTTTACTTCAATAGTTTGTGCCTTCACTTTTTCGTTTCCATATTCTATATATGGAGTAATTTGGTATTCTCCAACTTTATTTGTTGAACATTGCACTAAAATTTTTCCATTTTGTGATACAAACCTTACTTCTAAATCTTGACTATTTACTTCTGCTTTTAATTGTTCAATTTTTAGTGGTGTAACATCACTACCTGTATTTACATATATTGAACCTAATGTAAAGTTAGAGTTTACTTTAGCATAGTTTTTAGAATTTTCTATACTAATATTTTCCCTATCATTTTCATTTACTTGTAATGTACTAATTGGTTTTAGAATTTGAATTACAAAACTTGTTGTTTTACCTTGATATGTAACTGTAATTGTTTTTGTTCCTGGTGTTGATAATACATCATTTGTAGAAATCATAGAGCTTTCTACTTTTTTAGTATAATTTGTTCCAGATTTCATTTTTACTAATATATTAGCACCATTTATATTTAAATTACTAATATTAAGATTGATTGCTTGTTCATATTCATATTTTTTTACTGTTGGTTCTGTTGCCATTTCTATACTTTTTATTCCATCTACTACTTGAACTGTTCTTGTTGTAGTTGCTTTGTTTCCTACACTATCTACTGCAGTATATGTAATTGTATATGTACCAGCTTTTTGTGTATTTACTGTTCCTGAAATGCTTACATTAACATTTCCGTCATAGTTATCTACTGCTGTTGCTCCTTGTTCTATATAGTTATCTCCTATTGTAATAATTATATTTTTTTGTCCTTTTAGAGTTATTACTGGTGCAACCTTGTCTAATTCTTTTAATGAAGCTGGCTCATTAATAACTAATTTATTTGTAAGACGTTTTTTTAGCATTACTACTCTTTGTGCATCAATTAGGTTTATAACTTCATTATTGTTTGCAACATTTCCTGCTGTAAAGTAAATGCCTGATAGCTTACTTATTCCTTTATGATGCATTACTATTTTTTGTGCATCAATTAAATTTATTTTGCCATCTCCATTTACATCTCCATATACTAAAACTGTATATGTTTTACCATTGTTTGCCTTTATTTGTGTTCCAGTTCCAACAATGTCTTTGTTAATACTGTTTGTAATTGTTAGCCCTTTTCTATTAAATTCAGAAATTATAGTACTTTTTGACACTGTTTGATCTGCATCTGTAAAAATAAAAGGCAAGATATATTGATTGTTTTGAATAAATACATTATCTAAAATATTAGATGGTTTGTAATTATATGCTTTTGGTTCATATTTATTAGCTTCTACCATATAATTAATATTTATATTACTTGTTAATAATATTGCAAAAGCAGCTACACTTAACCAAATAAATGATTTAGCTTTCTTTTTCATTTTACTTTCCTTCCTTTTTACATAAATTTATTTTTTTATTTTCGCTTTAATAATAATGGCAATAATAGTAATTACAATAAGTCCAACTATAATATATATTATATAGTTAAAGTTTGTTTGAGTATTTTCTTCTGAAGTTGAATTAGATACATTGCTTGTATTATTAGTCATTTCATTATTATTTAGTTCACTGTTTTCTTGGTTATTTAGTTCATTGTTTGCTTGAATATTTTCTTCATTGTTTACTTGATTGTTATCTTCACTGTTTGTTTCATTATTTACAGTTGTATTTTTTTCTTCATTTTTGCTTTCGCTTGGTTTAGTAGTTGTTAAATATGAGCTTAATATATACGCTGTTTTTCCATTATATATTACTTTGTCCCATCCATTACTTCCTGTTGCTACTCTTGTAACACTATCTCCTTTTTTTAATGTTCCAAGTTTAGTACTACTTGTAGAATAACTACTTCTTACATTTACTTCGCTTTGAGCATATACTTTTTGGTTTGTATTTCTAAAAGTTGGTTTTGTGTCATTTTTATCTGAATTAGAGTTTGTATTATTTCCTGTATTTGAATTGCTGTTATTTCCAGAGTTTGAACTGTTATTATTGTTGTTAGTGTTATTTCCTGTATTTGTTGTTTCTTTCTTTACATTAATTGTTGTACTTCCTGCGCTTACATTTAATTCATTTGATTGTGAATCAGATAGTGTGATATTTGATAAACTAATCTTAGCTGTTCCTTCTGCTTTTACTTTAAACTTAAATGTTGCACTACTAACTGTTTTTAATCCTACTAAATCTATATAGTCAACTACAACGCTGCTTCCTGAATTTGTTCCACCTATTGTATCACTTGAATATTGTAATACTGAATTGTTATAATTTAATTTAAAACTTGCTGTTGCTACTGGTTGTGGGAATTTAACAGTAACAGTTACTGTTTCTCCTACCTTTGGATTTGTTTTACTAGCTGATACACCTACGCTTGCTGCTTGTGATACGCTAGTTCCTCCAACAAATAAAATCATAAAAATAAACATAAAACTTATAAGTATCTTTTTCATTTTTTTCTTCCTTTCTTTATATATATTTTTTCGCTTGTTTTTATTGTATTTATTAGTATAAATCTTTATCATCGCACATTTCTATTATACCTTAATTAACATAATTTGTCAACATTTTACAAGTATTTTTACCCTTTTTTAGACCTATTTTCTGTAAAGCACATTTCGTAGTAATTTAACTTCATTATTTAGTGTCAAAATACGAAGAATAATTTTTGCTTTACAACAAGAAAAAGGATTCCTATTTTATAGAAATCCTTTTTAGTTTTATTTAGCAATAGTAAATCTTATTGTTGTTTTAACTTCTAAGTCTGTTCCTGGGTTAAGTGTTACTGTTAATTCATATTCTCCATCATCAAGCCAATATGATCCTGATTGGAAGCCTTCTATAACTTCATTTGTTGTCATATTTCTTAATGTTCCTATTCCGTCAAAGAAAATTAATAAATCACTATTATAAGTTTTTGCCCCTAATAAATATTGACGTTCATTTCCTTGTTTTTTGCATGTGATTATTGGTGCATAATCAAGTACTTTTACAGTTACTGTTACTTTATTTTCTGATTCATTACCTTGTGCATCAATTGCTGTATATGTAACTGTGTAAATTCCTGGTGTAGATGAATCTAATAAACCTGATTTATTTGTATCAATATATCCATCTGCATTGTCTTGTAATATGAATTCTGGTGTTGTATATCTACTATTTCTTGTATATGTTTGTTCATAATGAGTATCATCTATTTTTACAAGATTTGAAGGCATGTTATCATGATCAAATGCTATTGTTGGAGCTGTTGTATCAACAATTTCAACTGTTACTTTCACTGGGTCAGCTGCATTTCCTGCTGCATCTATTGCGTGGTAGTATATAGTTTGTTTTCCAACTTTTCTCATATCTACTGGGTCATAATTTACTTGTATGTTTGTATCACAGTTATCTTCTACTGTTGCTATTAATGGTACATATGTGCTTCCTGCTTCAAATCTTTGATATGTATTCTCAAGTCTAATAACTGGTTTTTCCATATCTTTTACTGTAATTTCAATGTTCTCATCTGTTAATACATTATAATTTACTGTATCATTTGGAGTAAATGTTGCTTTAAATGTATTATTGCCTAAGTTGCCTACACTAGTATCAAGTGAATCATTCCATGTTAATGTTCCATTTGCTAGTTGTGGTAATCGAACATCTGCTAATGTTGAACCATAAGCTGCTTCTATTGTTCCTACTGTATAAGATGGATTAGCTTTATTTACTGTAATTGTTACTAAAACAGTTGGGTTAGAATAATTTACATCATCATTGTATTTTGCACCATATGCATTTCCTGTACTTGCTACATTAATTAAAGTATTTCCATTAATCCAAGTCCATCCATTTGGTAACGCAATATCTCCTAATTTTAAGCCCTCTCTATATTCTATAGCTGATACTACTGGTGTATTTAGTGTTGCTTGTTCTATTGTTAATGTTGCTGTTTTTTCGCTTACATTTACTTTATAGTTTCTGCTATCTTCTGCTGTAAATGTTGCTTTAATTGTATATGGTCCTACATCTATTCCTGAGCCTTCATAACTTACTGTTACACCTTCTGGTATATTTGTTGCTTCTATTCTTTGTTCTTGTCCATTATATATCTTTGTTGCATTTTCAAATATAATGTTTGATGTATCAATTGTTGCTTGAGTTACATTAACTTTTACTGTTACTTCTATTGCTTTATAGTTTGTATCATTTGGAGTATAAATTGCTGTAAACTCTTTTTGATTTTCTACCTCTCCTACTGGTTCTTCACTATTCTTCCATACTAACCTTCCACTTTCAATTGCTGGTAAACTTACTTCTGCTAATGTTTTTCCTGGTGCATATACTGTGTTTACTTCTGGTATTGTTGGTTCTGTTGGTGTTGCTTGTTCTAT
>CAKOVW010000051.1 GCA_934122125.1 uncultured Clostridia bacterium
AAAAAAGAAGCAGATAATAAAATCTGTTTCTTTTTTATTTTACACCAACGACCTATCGGTGTTATAGCGAAGCTATTTCAATAATTCAATTATCTTTTCTCTTAATATTTTTTTTCTTTTTTCGTAAAATTCTCCAATTTTTCCATTCTTCAATAGATATAGAAAAAGGCTTTGGTTCACTAAATCTGCTTTCTGGATGCAAATGGTCTTGCTCGTGATTTTTATTTGTATCTATCCAATCTCTGCCAATAAAATATAAAACTTCTTCTGCTAATCTACTTCCTTTTTCGCTATTTAAAATGTCTTCAATTCTGCTTAAATATACACGGATTGCATTCAAGTCATTCTCATAAGTAGTTGGGTTATTATAAATATGATAAATAATAGGAACAAGTTTGGTATAATCATTAGAATATTATCTATTTTTGGAAAAAGAAAAGACTAGTTGTATCAAAACAATGCTTGTATTCATATTATATATTAAACACTACCTAGTGTTGAATGGAGTTGAAAAATATGGAGTCAGAATACGGTTATTGTTGCGAAAAAAAATCAAAATGTAAGAGATGTAATTGCTTAGAAGTCATAGCTGCGATTGTTGGTGCTTTATTTGCTTTAGTTATAGGTGTTATAATTGGAGCAGAATTAGCTTCAACAATACTTGGAGCATTAGCTGCAGTAATAGTCTTAGCAATAGTACTTGGATTACTTCTTATTATAACAGTAATTTTGATTATTTGTAAAAATATTTGTAAACACAAAATGAACATTACAATTTACTAATGGGATTTTTTAAATAGAGTGGCTAAAATTAGCCACTCTATTATTTTTTACTATATAGGAAAAATGATATACAACAAGGTTAGGCTACCTTAGTTTTAAACGAGCAAAGCGAGTGGCATGTATTTCGCACTTGCATCGAAGGCATACTTAGAAAAATGCCTTTCTTAAAAAAAGTTGAACAATATTCAAAAAGCTGTTGATTTAATTTATATAAAGTTATATAATAAAGGATACTAAAATAATTCAATATATCCTTGTAATGGAACAAATAAAAAGTTTCATACCTAAAATATATTTTCAAATTGCAATATATACAGCTTGCATGACATCAATAACATCTTCTTCTATATCTTTAGAAAGAGTTTTAATATTTTAAAAACTGTACCAGTGAAAGTAAAACAAATTTTGCTAGCTAAAGTAATTGCAAGTAATATAATAACAATACCTGTAATGCTTGTGAGTGATATTATATTTTTTATAGCTTTTAAAGCAGAAATAACGGATATTGTATTTATACTTATGGCAACTTTAATAATGCCAACATTTACAGCTATTATAGGACTTTTAGTAAATTTAAAACATCCAAAATTAGATGCATCATCAGATACAGAAGTAGTAAAGCAGAGTATGAGCTCAGGTATTTCTGTATTGATAGGAATGGTACTTGGAATGCTATCAATAGTAGCGATGATAATTTTTTATAAATCAATAGACGTGTGCTTTACAGTTGAATTAATTATATTGGCAACAATGGTGGCAATATTATGGATGGTATTGAAAAAATATGGACAAAAGAGATTTATGCAAATATATAATTAAGGAGTTTTAAATGACAGAAAAAATAAAGCAATCTGAGCTTAAGAAGAAGCAAATAGTAGGAGCGGCTCTAGAGTTATTTTTTGAAAATGGATATGAAGGAACCTCTATTAGAATGATTCAAAATAAAGTTAAAAGTCCGGTAGGATTATTTTACTATTATTTTGAATCAAAAGATGCTGTTTTTGAAGAGGCAATAAAATTGTTTTTTGAAAATTATGAAAAAGAGATGCAAAATGTAATTGACTCAAGTAAAAATAAGCCTGATGAAGTTTTAACAAAATACATAGACTATATGGATTTTGCAACACAAGACTTTCGCAGTAAGTATTTAGCAAAACTTCATTGGACTATATTAGCAGCAATTAGAGAATATACTTTAAGAGTAATGAAAAAATATATATTAGTGATATTAGAAGATTATGTCAAAAATGATGTTATAAAAATATCACAGGAAAATGTAACTATAATAGCAAACTTGATAGCTTTTGGCACAGGAAGTAGCATATTATACCAAAGCAAAGAAACATATGAGAAACAAAAGAATGATATTTTTAAAGAAATATCAAAATTATTAGGAACTAATAAATTTTAGAAAGAGGAGAGAAAAAATGAAGAATTTTGGAAATGTACTATGGGGAATAGCTTTAATTGTACTAGGATTAATTATAGGAGGAAATGCTTTAGGAATTACAAATATAAACATATTTTTTGATGGATGGTGGACATTATTTATTATAATTCCTTGCTTTATAGGATTATTTAAAGAAAGAGAAAAAACAGGTAATATTATAGGATTATTAATAGGAGTTGCATTATTGTTATGTTGTCAAGATATATTAGATTTTGATATGATATGGAAATTAGCACTTCCAGCAATTTTAATTATAATTGGACTTTCATGTATATTTAAAGATACTTTTAATCATAAAATCAATGAAGAAATAAAAAAATTAAATGAAAATAGAACAAAAGACGGAGAATATTGTGCAACTTTTGCAGGACAAAACATAAAATTTGATGGAGAAAAGTTTAATGGAACAGAATTAACAGCTGTATTTGGTGGAGTTAAGTGTGATTTAACAAAAGCTATAATTGAAAATGATGTTGTAATAAATGCTACAAGTGTGTTTGGTGGAATAGAAATTTATGTACCTGATGATGTAAATGTAAAAATTAAATCTTCATCAATATTTGGTGGGGTTAGTGAAAAAAGAAAGCCTGATGTCAAAAATGAAAATTCACACACAATTTATGTAAATGCTACTTGTGCATTTGGAGGTGTAGACATAAAATGACATCAACTCAAAAAATAATTAAATATTGTGCAATAGCTTTTGCAATTTTTCTAATAGTAACTATAATATCTGCTATATTAAGTGGAATATATGGGCTAGCAAATGTATTGGGTTTAAGAAAAGAAACTAGTAAAGAACTTAATGATATGACTTTATCTAATGATTTAACTACATATTTGGATGTAGATATTTCTTATAGTAATTTGAACATAAAAGTTGGAAAATATTTTATTGCTCAAACTAATAATGATAACATACAATGCAAACAAGATGGAAATAAATTAAAAATCAAGGATAAAAAATTAAATTGGTTTTCTAAAAATAAAAACGAAGATTTAACTATATATATTCCTGAAAATTTACAATTTGAAGAAGTAAAAATTAACAATGGCGTTGGTAATGTTAATATTGAAAATTTGACAACTGAAAAATTGAAGTTAAATCTTGGGGCTGGTAAAACTACAATAAAATCAATAAATGCAAATCAAGCTGATATAGATACTGGAGCAGGAAAGTTTACAATTGAATCAGGAAATATTAGTAATTTGGATTTTGATATGGGAGTAGGAGAAACTAATGTAACAGCTAAAATAACTGGAAAAAATAAAATTGATACAGGAGTTGGAAGTTTTAACCTTAAATTGTTGGATAGCCAAGAAAATTATAGATTTGATGTAGAAAAAGGTATAGGAAAAATAACTATTGATGGTAAATCAATACTAGATGATAAAATTATTGGAAATGGTAAGAACTTTATAAAAATCAGTGGAGGAATAGGAAAAATAAAAATAGATTTTTAACAATAGGAGGAAATTTAAAGTGGGATTAATTTTAAAAGATGTTTCTAAAACATTTGTAGGAAAAAAAGTAGTAGATAAAATATCTTTTTCATTAGAAAAACCAGGAGTTTTTGGGTTACTTGGAACTAATGGAGCTGGAAAAACAACAACAATTAGAATGTTACTTGGAATAATAAAAAAAGATAGTGGAGAAATAACTTGGAATGGAAAAAAGGTTGATAGAAAATCTGTAAACTTTGGATACCTTCCAGAAGAAAGAGGAGTATATCCTAAAGTTAAGATATATGATCAGTTAATGTATTTTGCAGAACTAAAGGGAATGAAAAAGGCAGAGGCTGATAGTACAATAAAAGATTGGGCAAAAAAATTAAAAGTTGAAGAATACATGCAAATGCCTGCCGAAAAATTATCAAAAGGAAATCAACAAAAAATTCAATTTATGACAGCAGTAATACATAATCCTGAATTGGTAGTATTAGATGAACCATTTAGTGGACTTGATCCTGTAAATACAGAATTATTAAAAAACATAATAATTGATTTAGTTAAAAATGGAAAATATGTAATAATGTCGGCACATCAAATGGCAACAATTGAAGAATTTTGTAGTGATATTTTAATATTGAATAAAGGAAAAACTGTACTACAAGGCAACTTAAAAGAGATTAAAGAAAAATATCCTGCCAATAGAGTAAGATTGGAAGTAAACAAATCAATAGACGAATATATTAATAAGTTGGGTCTTGAAAAAGAAAATGTAACAAATAATAATTATATAATAAAAATAGACGAAGAACAAAAGGCACATGAACTTTTAAAAGAGTTAATAAAAAATGAAATTATAGTTAATAAATTTGAAATAATGAAACCAACATTAAATGATATTTTTATAGAAAAGGTAGGTGAATAATATGAAAGATTTATTAGTAGTAATGAAATTTACAATGAAAGATATGGTTAAAAGAAAGTCTTTCATAGTATCAACTATTATTTTCTTAATAATGATAGTTGTTGGATTTAATATACCAAATATATTAAAGGTATTTAATGGAGAAACTACAGGAAGCAAACTAGTTATAGTAGATGAAAACAACGTTTTTGAAGGAACACTCGAAAGTTTAAAAAATATAGATACAGGGTATGAAATAGAAATATCAAATGAAAAATATGAAGCAATAAAGGAAAAGATAGATAATGATGAAATTGAATCTGCTATAATAGTTGAAAAGCAAAATAATAACATAAAAATTAGATACATAGTAAAAAATACAACTATGATGGAGAATGTTCCAGATAATATTGTATCTATGATGAATTCTCTATATTCTAATTTACAAATAAGTAAGCTAGGTTTAACTGAAAGTCAGTTACAATCAATTACTCCAAAGTTTGAATTTAAATTAGAACAAACTGAAACTGAAAAAGCTAATGGAAATGTATTTGCAATGATGCTTCTTTCAATAGTGTTGTTTTATGCTATATATTTCTGTGCATATCAAGTATCAAGTTCTATTACAACAGAAAAAACATCAAAAATAATAGAAACATTAGTTACTTCAACATCTCCAAAAACTATTGTACTAGGAAAAACAATAGGAATAGGATTGGTAGGATTATTACAAATGATACTATTAGTTGCGACAGCAATAATAAGTGCTAAGGCATTTTTAGAACCAGAATTGATAAATAGCATATTAGATATGTCTACAATAACTCCATATTTGGGAATAGTTACTGTTATATATTTTATACTAGGATATTTAGCTTATGCTTTATTATATGCGTTAACAGGTTCTACCGTTAGTAAACCAGAGGATATACAATCGGCTAATGGACCTGTAGCAATGCTCGCAGTAGTAGGATTTTACTTGTCATATTTTACAATGATGAATCCTACAAGTAACTTGAATGTATTTGCATCAATATTCCCAATTTCATCACCATTTTGTATGCCATTTAGAATAATGATGGGATTAGCAAGTACAACAGATGTATTAATATCAATTGCGGTGTTAGTTGTAACAATTTTATTAATAGCAAAAGTTACAATAAAAATATATTCAAATGCTATTTTAAATTATGGTACTAAGATGGGATTTAAGGATATAATTAAAATGTATAAAGATAAGAATAATTAGTGGTTTCATCTGCCATAGGCAGCGCTCGTTTATTCATCAGTTAATAGCTTCGCTATAACACCGATAGGTCGTTGGTGTAAAATAAAAAAGAAACAGATTTTATTATCTGCTTCTTTTTT
>CAKOVW010000052.1 GCA_934122125.1 uncultured Clostridia bacterium
TTCAACACCTTTTAAGCACTTTCCTTCATGTTTGCATGAAGTACATACTTTACAATGTTTTACTCTGTCAACCCATACTTCAATTTCATATACACGGTTAGCACATAAAGGTCCAAAAACGAATTCTCCGTTTTTATCTGTAAAAGTATGAGAAACTGGTCTTCTTTCCTCCATACCATGTTCACAAACAACCTCTACTAGTTTAACAACAGCATCGCAAACTGGCTCTTTGTAACAATCTTTAATAATTCCATAGATAACAGTTCTGTTATCTTCTGGTAAATTGATTTCTAAGTCATATTGTTTTCCGGTAGCCATAACTCCATCTACATTTAAAACTGGACATACATTTTTATCAAATTCCATAATTATACTCCTTCCTTTCTTTTTTATATAATATGCAAAAATTCGACAAAATGTGAGTTAAATATACTGGCTTAACTTGTTTTTTGTAAAAATTTATAGTATAGTACTTAAAATAGAAAATAAAAAAATATTAAAAGTTATATATAAAATTAAATTTATTAAAGTATAATATATAAAAAACAAAAAGAGAAAGGGAAATAAGATGGATAATAGACCAATAGGAGTATTTGATTCTGGAGTAGGAGGCATGACTGTTTTAAAAGAGTTGATAAGAGAGCTACCTAATGAGGATTTTGTGTATTTAGGAGATACAAAAAGATTTCCATATGGAAGTAAATCAAAGGAAAGTATAATAGAACTTACAAAAAATGGAATAGAATTTTTAATACATAAAGGTGTAAAGTTAGTAGTAATTGCATGTGGTACAGCAACAAGCCAAGCATTAGAAGAGGTTAAAAATTTATATGATATTCCAATAATAGGTGTTATAAATCCAACAGTAGAATATATAAAACAAACTGATAAAAGACAAATTGGAGTAATTGCTACAGCAGGAACAATTAGAAGTAAAGGTTGGGAAAAAGCAATATTACAAGAAGTAGAAAGTGCAGAAGTTCAAAGTATAGCTTGCCCTTTGCTTGCTCCAATGGTTGAAGAAGGGTGGTATGACAATAAAGTTGCGGAATTAGCAGTGCAAGAATATTTGAAGTCATTTAAAGATATAGATGCAATAATTTTAGGTTGTACACATTATCCTCTATTAACTAGAATAATAAAAAAACAGGTTGGCAAAAATGTTGAGATTGTTAATATTGGGGAGCATGTTGCAAAAAAGGTTAAAAGTGTTTTGAATGTTAAAAATGAGTTAAATGAAAATGAAAAACAAGAGATTGATACATATCTTACAGAAACAGAATGCAAATTTAATGATGTGGCAAGTAAACTATTAGGAATGGATGTAAAGGCAAAACAAGTTAAAGAAGAAATAGAATTTTTAAGTTAATTAAATCATAAAAATACAAGCAATGAATATATTGTTACTAACAAATTTTGGAGGTAACAATATGTTCATTGTTTTTAATAAAAGAAAAATATATTCATATTTGGTTTCATTTAGTACAGTAATTATTTTATTTGCAGTTGCATTTACAGTAACAACAAATCAAAGTATAATTACGTCAGCAACAGCAAGAGAGCTGCCAATATATAATGTTGATACAAAAGATAAAAAAATTTCACTTACGATGAATTGTGCATGGAATGCAGATGATATAGACAGTATTTTGAAAACTTTAAAAGATAATAATGTAAAGATAACGTTTTTTATGGTGGGAGATTGGGTAGATAAGTTTCCAGAAGCGGTAAAAAAGATTTCAGATGGTGGGCATGAAATAGGTAATCATTCAAATACACATCCACATGTAAATAATTTGAGCAGTGATGAAAATATAAAGCAAATTCAAGAAGCATCAAATAAAATAGAAAAGATTACAGGGCATAAAACAATTTTATATAGGGCTCCATATGGAGAGTATAATAATATTGTTATTCGTGCAGTAAAATCTGCAAGTCATGTACCAATACAATGGAATTTAGATACACTTGATTATACAGGAATTACAGGAGAAGAAATGTGGAAAAGATTAGAAAATAAACTTAGTTGTGGAAGCATTATTTTAATGCATAATGGAACGAAACATACAGCAGATAGTTTAGATATGATTATAAAAAACATAAAGGCAAAAGGCTATGAAATAAGCACTGTATCAAACCTTATATATAAAGATAACTATACAATCGACAACAATGGTATTCAACGTGTAAGCAATAATGTATAAAATTTTATAAATGTGGTATAGTTAATTAACAAGGAGCTATTAGGAAATAAATGAAAAAATTAACATTTTATGTAGACAAAACCAAAAAATCATGTTATAATAGAAAATGTGATTAGTAATTAGTCTAAATTTTACGTCTTAGGAATAAACTAAATTAAGAAACAAATGTAGGGAGGAAATTAAATTGAATACAAATTATGAGGATAATAACCATTTAACTTTGGTTGGAAAGGTAACAAGCGAAAAAAGATTTAGTCATGAAATTTATGGAGAAAAATTCTACATATTTGACTTAAGCGTACCTCGTTTAAGTGGAAATGCAGATGTTATTCCAGTAACAATATCAGAAAGATTATTAACAACTCAAGATGTTTTTATTGGAGCAAAATTACAAATTGATGGTCAATTTAGATCATACAACAGCTATGATAATGAAAAAAATAAATTAATATTAACTGTATTTGTAAAGGATGTTCAATTCTTAGAAGAAAGTCAAGAGGAACAAGAAGAATATAGAAAAGATACTATTTCAAATGAAGTTATTCTTGATGGTTATATTTGTAAAAAACCAATTTATAGAAAGACACCATTTGGTAGAGAAATTTCAGATATTTTATTAGCAGTTAATAGAGCATATAATAAATCAGATTATATTCCATGTATTGCATGGGGAAGAAATGCTAGGTTCTGTGAAAATGTTGCAGTTGGAACAGAAGTAAGAATTGTAGGTAGAGTACAATCAAGAGAATATGAGAAAAAGCATGAAGATGGAACTGTAGAGAAAAAAGTAGCATATGAAGTTTCTGTAGCTAGTTTAGAAGTTGCAAATCAAGATGGAAACAATGAAGAAAACAAAGAGGAAAGTCAAGAAGCTATATAGTTTTGAAATTATAAAAGGGGGAAAAAAATCCCCCTTTGTTTTTTAGGGGGAAACTATTAATCTTCATTCTTCTTAGTAACGTTTTCTTTTACTTCAGGAATAATTACTTCTCGTGTATCTTTAGGTCTAGGCTTTTCAGCCTCTATATGTTCATAAACAGGTGAAATATTTAGGTTACCATTACCTGTAACAACTTCTATTTTTTTTTGCTCTTTTATTTCATCTACTTGGTTATTTTCTTCCATCAAAACCACCTCACTATGTGTATGTTATCATAACCAAAAAACAATGTCAACATTTCTTGACATAAAGCACAATTCGTGTGATAATATAGAGGTAAAAATTTTTAAGGAATAGTGAAAATAAATGGAAATAAACAAATCAAAAGGAGTAATTGAAGCAATACTTTTTGCAGCGGGCAGAGAAGTTAAAATAACAGAGCTTATGTCATCTTTGGAGGCAAGCTCAGAAGAAGTAATTACACTTGTAGAGAGTATGAAAGAAGATTATAAAAGTGAAAATAGAGGGCTACAAATTGTAAATGTTGGAGAGGCCTATCAATTATGCACAAAGCAAGAATATTATGAATATTTATATACTATTTTTGATAAAAGAAATAAACCAAATCTATCACAAGCAGCAATAGAAACTCTTGCAATTATTGCATATAATCCTAAAATTACAAGAGCAGAAATTGAGGCTATTCGTGGTGTTAACTCAGATGGTACAATTTATAAATTACTAGACTATAACCTAATAGAAGAAACAGGAAAACTAGATGCACCAGGAAGACCAGGCACTTATGGTGTTACATCAGAATTTTTAAGGATATTTGGATTTAATAATTTAAATGAACTTCCAGATTTGCCACGATATAAATTAGACGAAAATCAACAAATAGTAATTGATGATATTATTGAAGAAAAACAAGAACAAAAAGATGAAGAATTAAATGAGGCTCCAATGCCCGAAAGGGAAACAAGTAAAGAAGAATAGAAAATAACTAATAGAAAGGATTGAATAAAAATGAAATTAAGTGAAAACTTTTTTTATACTTTAAGAGAAGATTTAAAAGATGAAGAATCAGTTAGCGGAAATTTACTTGTTAAGAGTGGAATGTTTAAAAAAGTAGGAAATGGTATTTATATGAAAATGCCATTAGGAAAAAAGGTAGCTCAAAACGTAGAAAAAATTATTAGAGAAGAAATGAATAATGCAGGGGCAAAAGAAGTTACAATGCCAATGCTTTTACCAGTGGATTTGTTTGAAAAATCAGGTAGATATGCAGCTTTTGGACCATCAATATTTAAATTAAATGATAGATATGATAGGCCATATGTATTAGGTCCAACACACGAAGAATTTTTTGTGTTAGCAGCATCAATGAAATCACATTCATATAAAGATTTTCCATATACTTTATATCAAATTGGAAATAAGTATAGAGATGAAGTAAGACCTAGATTAGGTTTAATTAGAACTAGAGAATTTACAATGAAAGATGCATATAGTTTTGACACAGACTTAGAAAATCTAGATAAATCTTACCAAAAACAGTTTGAGGCATATCATAAAATATGCCAAAGAGTAGGTCTAAATTATGTAGTAGTTAGAGCAGATACAGGTGTTATGGGAGGACTACTTTCAGAAGAATTTCAAGCTGTTACAGATGTTGGAGAAGACATACTTGTATTATGTGATCATTGCAACTATGCTTCAAATATTGAAATAACACCTTATGTATGTAATGAAGTAGATAATGAAGAAGAAAAGGCATTAGAACTAGTAGAAACTGCCAATTGCCATACAATTGAAGAAGTGTGTGAACTTTTAAAGCTAGATATAAAGAAAACTGTAAAAGCATTGCTTATGAATGTAGATAATGAGCTAGTAGTATTTTTTGTAAGAGGAGATAGAGAACTAAACGAGGTAAAGGCATTAAAGCTACTTAAAGGAATGGAAATAGGCTTTGCAGATGATGAATTGATTGCAACATCAAATGCTGTACCTGGATGTACAGGACCAGTAGGACTAAATGCAAAAATAGTAATAGATAATGAAGTATTAAAGATGAAGAATTTTTGCTGTGGATCTAACAAAGATGGATATCATTATATAAATGCAAATATTAAAGATTTTAAGTATGATATAGTTGGTGATATAGTAAATGTTAAAGAGGGAGATGTATGCCCAAACTGTCATGAAGGACGTCTAGTATTTAAAAAAGGTATAGAGGTAGGAAATACATTTAAACTTGGAACAAAATATTCTGAAAGTTTAGGACTAAACTATTTGGATGAAAATAATGAATTAAAACCAGTAGTTATGGGATGTTATGGAATTGGAGTAGAAAGAATGATTGCAGCTGTAGTTGAGCAAAATCATGATGAAAAGGGAATAATTTGGCCAATGAGTATTGCTCCATATAAAGTAGCAATAGTTTTAATAGATCCTAAAAATGAAGAACAATCAAAAGTTGCAAATGACTTATATAATACTTTAAATTCTATGGGAATTGATACTATACTAGATGATAGAAATGAAAGACCAGGTGTTAAATTTAATGATATGGACTTAATAGGAATTCCAATTAGAATTACAGTTGGTAAAAAAGTAAATGATGGCAAAGTTGAGCTAAAGAAAAGAGCAGATGGCGAAAACACAGAGATAGCAATTGAAGAAGTTATAAGTAAAATAAAAC
>CAKOVW010000053.1 GCA_934122125.1 uncultured Clostridia bacterium
ACAACAAGGTTAAATTATTTTTGAATGTACATATTTGCAAAGTAAAATGTGTATGTGGTGAAGCCACTTTTCTTATATAATTTAATTGATTTGATATATGAAGTGGAAATTAGCATTTCATTTTATATATAAAAAAAATACAATTTTAAAGTTATGATAATTAGAAAATTATAATTTTAAAATTGTATTTTTTTGGATTTTATAGTATAATGTAAACATAATAAATTTAGTTATGAGGTGTAAAAGTATGGATAATAAAGAGTTCATTAGCAAAGAGAATTTTTTAAATAGTATATTTAGAGATTTTTTACATAAAAGTACAAAAGGAGAAAAAAGCCAAGAACAAATAGAAAATGTATATAAAGTTTATAAGAAATTATTAGATAATCAACTTGCCGTTTCAAAAGACAAAGCAAAAGAAATTGGCGAGTTAAATGAATTATTAGATAAAATACATGAATTATTCTTAGACGAAAGAGCAAGAAAAGTATTAGTTGATTCTGGAATGAAATCTAATGAAATTATAGACAAATACGGTAAAAAGATATTAGGAATTGAACCAGAAGCAGAAGAAAGAGAAATGTAATAAATGTTAAAACATAGAAAAGAAAATTTAAATGCAATACATTATACAAAAGCACATAGAATTGCATATAAAAAAGTTGAAAAGCAATTGCTTGGACATAATACATGGAGAAGTTTAGTACATGATTTTGATAAGGTAATATTGTATAATTTTTTACCTTTTGAAGAGGTTAAAAAATTTCATAGAAAAACAGCTAGGCATCATAAAAATAATTTAAAAAAGACTAGAAACGATTATATTGATATGATAATAGACTGGGAATGTGCAAGGTTTAGTAAACCAGATAAGCAATTAAATGCATATGATACATTATATAAATTTTATCCAGAATTAGAAGAAAAAATATTACCAATATTAAGAGAATTTAACTTAGATCATCATACTGAAAAAAATTAAATTGTTGTATAGAAGTATAATGTTATATAAAGGTACAAACTATATTTATGGTAAAGATAAAAGAAAGATAATATTTTTACCTTAGTTTCATATTATTAAATAGGTGATTATATGAAATTAGGGTTATGTTTGGCACGGCGGAGGAATTAAAGGTGCTGCTCATGTAGGAGCTTTAAAAGCATTTGAAGAGGAAAAAATAAAATTTGATTATATATCAGGAGCGTCTTCTGGTAGTATAGTTGCAACGTTATATGCTTGTGGATATAATGCAGATGAAATATATGATTTGTTTAAAGTATATGCTAAAAAAATAAAATATGTGGACTGGAGAAACATATTTAAACTAATAGTAGGGCTTATACTAACTAGAGAAATACGCATTGATGGTCTTAATAGTGGTAAAACTATTGAAAATATAATTAATCAAGCATGCAGTAATAAAGGAATAACCAATATAAGAGATATTAAGAAAAATCTGATAATACCAAGTGTTGACTTAAACACAGGAGCAGTATATATTTTTTCATCAATAAAGGAAAAAAGAAGCTATTCAGATAAAATACAGTACATAAATAATATAGAAATAGGTAAAGCAGTAAGATCAAGCTGTAGTTATCCAGGAGTATTTTCACCATGTCCATACAAAACAACAGAATTGATAGACGGAGGAATAAGAGAAAATGTTCCGTGGAAAGAATTAAAAGAAAATGGTGTAGATAGAGTAATTTCAGTAGTTTTTACAAAGAATATAAAATATAAAAGAAAAAAGAACATATTAGATGTAATTGGAAGCTCTATTGACATTATGGGACATGAGCTTTCAAATTACGAATTAGAGGGAGTAGATTACCTATTGAAAATTCATACCGAAGATGTATCATTATTGGATACTAGTAAAATGGATTACCTATATCAAAGGGGATATGAAGAAACAAAAAAACAGATAAGAAATTTAAAAGTATAAGATATAGTTGAAAGAAAATTAAAATAAGTAAAGGAATAAAATATGAGTAAAGTAATATGGAAACCAGGAACATTTATATATCCATTACCAGTGGTAATGGTATCTTGTGGAGATATGAATAAAAGTAATATTATAACAGTTGCTTGGACGGGAATAATAAATACAGATAAACCGATGTGTTATATATCTGTTAGAAAACAAAGATATTCTCATGATATAATAGCTAAAAATAAAGAGTTTGTTATTAACTTAACAAATAAGCAACTAACATATGCAACAGACTGGTGTGGAGTAAAAACAGGAGCAAAGGTTGATAAG
The DNA here is from genome assembly GCA_934122125.1 of uncultured Clostridia bacterium. GTDB lineage: Bacteria > Bacillota > Clostridia > TANB77 > CAG-508 > CAG-273. The sequence goes on from CAKOVW010000053.1 coordinate 2,265, forward strand.
TTCAAGGAAATGCACTTAACGAAAGAAAAAGCAAAGTTTGTTAAGTGCCCACTTATAAAAGAAAGTCCAGTATCAATTGAATGCAAAGTTGTAGAAATGAAAGAATTAGGAACTCATGATATGTTTATGGCAGAAATTTTATCAATAGATGCAGATGAAAGATATATTGATAACAAGGGAGCTTTTGATATAACAAAATGTAATTTAATTACATATGCTAATGGAAAATATTTTGCTTTAGGCAAACAAGTTGGAAAATTTGGATATTCAGTACAAAAGAAGAAAAAACACAACTAATTAATAAGTATACAAAAAAATATTGAAGTCAAAGCAATTAAATAAAATTTTGCTAAAGGAAAAAATATAAAAATTAAAGAAAATATGCCATAATAGTTGACATATTTAGAAAAACATGGTATGATATTTAAGCGTATGTGAAAAACATACGCTTAAAAAAATGAAATTCAAAAAAAGCATAAAGCTGGAGGTGTGTTAAATGGCTACAAAAGGAGCAAGAGAACCAATTACATTAGAATGTACAGAATGTAAAAGAAGAAATTATTTAACAGAAAAAAACAAAAAGAATAATACAGATAGACTAGAAGTTGTTAAATATTGCAAATTCTGCAAAAAACGTACAACACATAAAGAAACAAAATAAAACCTTTTAAGGGGGAAAAACAATGCCTAAAAAAGATGTAACTAAAAATGACAAAAATGAAAAAAAAGAGAATAAACACTTTTTTAAAGATTTTAAGGCAGAATTAAAAAGAGTAATTTGGCCAACACCAAAGCAACTTGTAAATTCTACAGTTGCTGTTATTGTAATTGTACTTATTACAGCTGCTATTGTGTTTGTATTAGATCTTGTATTTGAAATTATTAACAAGCAAGGTGTTAACAAAATAAAAGAATTTGTAGAATCTCATAGTGAGCAAAATACAAATAATGAAAATCAGGCAAACAATGCAATAGATAATATTTTAAATGAAGAAAATGCTAACAACGAAGCTGCCAATAATACAGTAAATGAATAATAAGGAGGCTAACAATATGTCTCAAAAGGAAGAATTAGTGCCAAGATGGTATGTAGTACATACATATTCTGGTTATGAAAACAAGGTAAAAACAGACTTGGAAAAGACTATAAAAAATAGAGAACTAGAAGATTACTTTTTTGATATTATAGTTCCAATGGAGGAACAAATAGAAATTAAGGATGGGGACAGAAAAACAAATTTAAAAAAGGTTTTTCCTGGTTATGTTTTAGTAAAAATGATTGTAACAGAGAAAACATGGTATATAGTAAGAAATACTAGAGGAGTTACAGGTTTTGTTGGTTCTGGTACAGATCCTATTCCTTTGACTGATGAAGAAATTAGAAAAATGGGATTTGAACAAGTTGAAGTTAATGTGGATTATGATGTTAATGATACTGTTCGTATAATGGATGGACCATTAACTGATTTTACAGGAACTGTTACAGAAATTAACAAAGAAAAACATAAAGTAAAAGTACTAGTTTCTATGTTTGGAAGAGAAACGCCGGTTGAACTTGAGTTTTCTCAAGTCCAAAAAATCTAATTTTAATTTATAACTTCGTATTACTTTGTTAACCATCACAAAATTTTCTTCAACATACATCAGTATAGTTTCAGAAAATTTTGCTTGGTTGCCTCGTACTACTCGTTCTAAATTAAAATTATAATAGTTTGTAATTTAAATTTTGATTTATGGCAATTATATTAATGCAAAAGAGCAAAAGTAAGCGTTATAAATTAAAATTCTAGATTAATATACATATTACAAAACATTAAAAGGAGGTGCTATAACAATGGCAGAAAAAGAAGTTAACAACATTATTAAATTACAAATTCCTGGAGGTAAAGCATCACCAGCTCCACCAGTTGGACCAGCATTAGGTGGTAGTGGTGTTAACATTATGGACTTTGTAAAACAATTCAATGACAGAACAGCACAAATGGCAGGAACTATAATTCCAGTTGTTATAACTGTTTATAAAGATAAATCATTTGAATTTATTACTAAAGAACCACCAATGGCAGTTTTAATTAAACAAGCTGCAAAAATTGAAAAAGGTTCTGGAAAACCTAATAGAGATAAAGTTGCAAAACTAAACAAAGCACAAGTTGAAGAAATTGCTAAAAAGAAAATGCCAGACTTAAATGCAGCATCATTAGAAGCAGCTATGAGTATGGTAGCAGGAACTGCTAGATCTATGGGTGTAGTTGTAGAAGACTAAAACAAAATAAATTGGGAGAAAATTAGATATTAATTTTCGTTTGAACCAAAGGAGGTAAAAATGAAAAAAGGAAAGAGATATCAAGATGCTGAAAAGCTAATTGATAGAAAAAAATTGTACACAGCTAAAGAAGCATTAGATACAATTGAAAAAATGCCAAAAACAAAATTTGATGAAACAGTAGAATTACACATGAAATTAGGTGTAGATTCAAAACAAGCTGATCAACAAGTAAGAGGAACAACAGTACTTCCAAATGGTACTGGCAAAACTCAAAGAGTATTAGTATTTGCTAAAGGACCAAAAGCAGACGAAGCTACTAAAGCAGGAGCTGATTTTGTTGGAGCAGAAGAACTAATACCAAAAATAGAAAAAGAAAACTGGTTTGATTATGATGTTGTTGTTGCAACTCCAGACATGATGGGTGTTGTAGGTAGATTAGGTAAAGTATTAGGACCAAAAGGATTAATGCCAAACCCTAA
>CAKOVW010000054.1 GCA_934122125.1 uncultured Clostridia bacterium
TCATTTACATACTTATCATAATTATCAGATTTTGCAGGATTTACAATTTTTACACCAGTAATATTAATATTACTTTCGTGTGCAATATTTAGTATCGTATCTTTTTCTCCAACCAATATAACATTTGCAAATTGCTCTTTAAGTATATTTTCAGTTGCCTGCAAAACTCTTATATCTGTTGCTTCTGGAAGTACAATAGTTTTTAAATCATTCTTTGCTCTTTGCTTTATCTCATCTATAAAAGACATATTTTCCTCCTATTATTTCTTGTTAATTATACATAATTTTATAATAAATTCTTTAATATTGAATCTATTTCTATATATGTTAAAACAAAATTTGTGTTTACAAAGCCAATTTCTGGTCTAATTCCATCTTTATTATGAAAATCTGAACCTGCAGTTACAAAAAGATTATTTTCTTTTGCAAAGTTATTCCATTTTTCTACTTCATTAATTTTATTGTTATTACGATCAACATATAAGTAATTAGCTTCTAATCCATCTGGTTTCATATCATTTATAATATTTAAAATATCTTCATCACTAAAATTATCTTCGTACACATATGCAACAGGATGAGCTAAAACAACTTTTCCCTTTGCTTCTCTTATAATTTCTGCTGCTCTTTTTGGTGTTACAGTTTCTTTTTTTACATAAGCGGGACAATTTTCATTCATTATAGTTTCTATAAATTCTCCTTTATTTGGAATATGACCAAAATCATTTAGTAATTTTTCTTTATTAATTTCGTTATTTACAACATCTAAAGCTATATGAGCTTTAGTAACGGCATCAATTTTATCTAACTCCTCAACATTTAAAATATAGCCTATTTCTTCTAATTTCTTTCCAACATTATGCAAATAATCATGTCTTGCATTCCTAATTTTACTTAAACGTTGTTTAAATTCTTCATTATCTAGTTCAAATCCATATCCTAATACATGTATTCCAGCTTTATTCGTCTTTGTTGATATTTCAACTGCATTAATTAATTTTATATTTTTACTATTAGCATAATCAAAAAGTTCATCATTATATGCTTCTATTGTGTCATGGTCAGCAATTGCAATAACCGAAACTCCATTTTTATAAGCTTCATCTATTACCTCCTTTGGACTTAAAACTCCATCTGACATTGTTGTATGAATATGTAAATCAATTCTTTTATTCATTTTTATAATTCCTTTCTTTTTTATTTTACTATCTTTGACATTCTTGATCTTCTAATTTTTTTAATCTCCAGTTATTTATTTTTTTCTTAAAATAATTTTCTAGTTCTAAATTCTGAAATCTTCTTAAATTTGATGGTGTGGCAGATTTAAAAAGATATTCTAATAATTCTTCATTTGTATTTTCTTTTGCAACTCTTATTCTGCTATTCATTAAGCTTTCTTCCAATTGCATTGTAAAATTGAATCCTGTAAATGCTGATAAATAGTCATATACAAAATTATATGCCTCATCATCATATTGCCAATCTTTTCTATATGATTTTGGATGAATAGGAAGATATGGCTTTCTTCCTTCTTTTTTAGCTCTTTGAAGTTCTTCTGGAACTTGTTCAATTAAATTTTTTATTTTTGAATATTCAATTATATGCGCATCAATAGGTAAAAAAATTCTTGAAAACTCTTTATTTTTTATTTGACTTGCTATTCTATGTACATCATTAATTGAAGAAATCGGGTCAACATCAGATGTGTTCATTCCAATTTCATCTAAAAGTTTACTAATTTCTTTTTGAGCAACATCCACACAATCATCTTTACAAATAACCCACATATCCAAATCGGGTAATCTATTTATAATCTTCCTTGGTTTTAATTCGTTTATCATATTTGGACATGGTTTACATATAGTTTTTAAATCAGGCATATTTTTATAGTTTTGTTTTAAACATGATTTACACTTCCAAATTGAATTTTTAACACCTTCGCCATCTTTTACCAGTTGTCTATTATATCTAACTTGTTCATGTATAATTGGTAATTTTCCTTGCATTCTCTCATCTAACGCATAAAAAGGATATCCTGTTCCAAATGATCCTAATCCTACTGATACTTTTGAAGCTAAAAAGTTAAAAGTTTCTATATTCCAAATCAAATATTTCCTTTTTAATTCTGAGTTTTCTTTTTCAAAATCAGTTGATGCTTTTTCAACTATATTAATAATTTCTTTTACTGTAATATTATTTTCCATATTTATTGTTTTCCTTTTTCTAAAATTTCATAGTTATTCATTATCTTTCTTCAAAAACATTTTAAATGCTTGTAGTCCTATTATTATTACTCCACCTATTATAAAGAATAATATATTAAATGTGCTAAAATTCATTGCTGCTTGTGGTACTTCAAGTGTTGTTGGTCCCATTACTATAGAAAATAATGAACCTATCATCATTCCTATTATTACATATATTGTTTGTGGTCTGAATTTTTCCAAAGCTTTTCTAATTAATCCTACAAATAATACTATTCCTGTTATAACTCCTAATCCAAATACGCATAGTATTGGAAAGTATGAAAAGTTCATATGTAAAAATTCTTTTACTGCAGACATAATTGGAACATAAAGTCCAAATATAAGTAATAATGTTGAACCAGAGATTCCTGGTAAAACCATTGCAGAAATTGCTATCATTGCTGCAAAAAATACATATGCTATAAGTCCAATGCTTAAATTATCTACATGTACACTTATTCCTTGGCCACTTGCAGGATTTAAAAGTGTAATTGCAACTACAAATACTATTCCTATTAATGCAAATATGACATTTAAGTAATTTTTCTTTAAAGCTTCTCTTTCTTCATAAATTACTATTGGAATTGCAAATATAATAAATCCAATAAATAAAGAACTTATGTTATATATTTGCTTGTTAAATATACTTCCTAAAACTAACGCTGCTATTATAAATCCACAAACCCATCCTATACCAAGTTTTATAAGAAATAATAATGCAGATTTTTTTTCTTCCATTTTTCCTCTAAATAAACCATCTAACGAACCTATAAACTTATCATAAAATCCTAATATAAATGCAACTGTACCTCCAGATACTCCTGGAACACTATCTGCTAGCGCCATACAAAAACCATTTATAAAATTTAAAATCCATTCTTTTAAATTTTTAATCATCTCTTCTTCCTCCAAAAATTAATATTAATCTTAAAATTTGCAACATTGCAGTTGCAGCTCCTGCTACATAAGTTAGTGCAGCAGATACAAGCATTTTTTTACCATATTTTAATTCATTGTTATCTAAAATTCCTAATTCTTCTACTTGACTTAATGCTCTTTTTGAAGCATCAAACTCTACTGGCAATGTAACAAGTTGAAATAGTAAAATTATTGCCTCTAATGCTATTCCTATCCAAATTAAATCTAACAATGAAAATATTGCACCAATTAAAATTGAAACATAACCTGCATAATTTGCAATATTTACAAGTGGCACCATAGCTTTACGAATTCTTAAAAAAGTATATCCTGTTTTATCTTGAATTGCATGACCACATTCATGTGCAGCAACACTTATTGCAGCTATCGTTGTTTTATCGTATATACTATCTGATAAGTTTACTGTTTTGTTTCTTGGGTCATAATGGTCTGTTAAACTACCTGAAACTTGTAATATTTTTACATTTTCTAGTCCATTTGCATTTAGTATTTCTCTCGCAGCTTGCATACCTGTAATATTTCTTTCATTATTCATTTTAGATGTTTTTTTGAAACAATGATTAATATACCATTGAGCTCCTAAAGTTATAATTAAAGTAATAAAAAATATGCCATAATTCACGAAATAATAATCCATTATTTTCTCCTCTCTTAAATTTTATCAACATGTATGTTATAACATTAAATTAAATATTATTCAATAAAATTTAGACTTTTTTTCAAAAAAGCATTGACTTATGTAAACAATTATGCTATACTTTTAATTGTCACAAGCAAATAGCTTTATAGAAAGGTAGAGGTAATTCATTATGAGTCGAGCAGCACCTAAAAATAATAACATTTTATTATGATCAGCGGCGCTACAGCAAGCGGAGGTAAAAAAATGATGAAAGTTTGGGACCGGTTTTATCCGGTAGGATTTGGTTAAAAATTTATTTTTTTCAAGACCAAATATCTTTTCTTTATTTTTGTATTACAAAAGGGAGACTGCATTGCGGTCTCCTTTTTGCTATATTTCTTTCTTTAATTTTGCAACAAAAAATCCTTCCATATCTTTTGATGGCAATATTTTTATTGACTTATTTATTTCTTTGTTTAGTCCCTCATTGCTTCCCTGTATACTATCTTTAATATTTAAATTTATGTCTAATAGTTTTACCTTATAATTATTTAAAATCCAATCTAATATTAATTCATTCTCATTTTTATTTATTGTACAAGTTGAATATACTATTGTACCTCCTGGTTTTACAGCCTTGTAAGCACTATCAAATAATTTCCTTTGTAATTTAGTTAATTGGTTAACTGTTTTTAATGACCAATCTCTATATGTTGCACTTGAACATGCTAGGAATCTACCTTCTCCACTACAAGGTGTATCTAATAAAACTTTATCAAAAGAATTTTCATGAGTTTCTCCTAATTTTTCTCCTCTAGAATTTATTACTTCTACTATTGTCGACCCTTGAACTTCAACATTATGTTTTTATCGTTCACATCTTATTTTATCTAATTCATTTGCTAATATATATCCCTCATTATTCATAATTCCAGCTAATTGTGT
>CAKOVW010000055.1 GCA_934122125.1 uncultured Clostridia bacterium
CTTGTTCCTTTTACACCCATATAGAATTTGATTTTAGGCTCTGTTCCAGAAGGACGTACACAGCACCAATTATCTTTTGTCAAATCATAATAAAGTACATTTGATTTTGGTAGATTAGTAGACTTGCATTTACCAGAATCTGTGTAACAAATAGTTTGTGCTAAATAATCTCCAACTGATAATACTTTTTCACCTGCAATTTCTTTTGGTGGATTATTTCTCATATTTTCCATCATTTGTTTAATTGCTTCAGCTCCTTCAATACCTTTTAATGTAATTGAAAATTGTTTTTCTTTATAATAACCATATTTTTCATATATTGCAATCATTGCATCCCATAAAGTCATACCTTTTTCTTTATAGTAGCAAGCAGCTTCACATAGAGTCATAACTGCAACAATTCCATCTTTATCTCTAGCATGTGTTCCAATTATACAACCATAGCTTTCTTCATAAGAATATAAACATTCATACTCATTATTATTTTCTTCAAATCCTCTAATGATTTTGGCAATATTTTTAAAGCCAGTTAATGTTGAAAATAATTTTACATTATATGCTTTAGCAATTGCATCTGTTAAATTAGAAGATACTATTGTTTTAATTACTGCACCATTTGCAGGTAATTTATTATGAGATTGTTTTTGAGATAATATATATTCTGCAATTAAGTTTCCTGTCATATTTCCATTAAATTGAATATATTCACCAGTTTTTGTATCTTTTACATACATACCTAATCTATCGGCATCTGGGTCATTAGCTAAAACTAAATCAGCATCTTTTTCTTTTGCCAATTCTAAGGCTAATTTGAATGCTTTAGGATCTTCTGGGTTAGGATAATCAACAGTAGGAAAATTTCCATCAGGTTTTTCTTGTTCAGGTACTACATAAACATTTTCAAAACCTAATTCATTTAAAATTGCATGAACCAAACGGTTTCCTGTTCCATGAAGAGGAGTATATACTATTTTAATATTTTTTTGATTATTTTTTATTGCTTCATCATTTACTACTAATTTTTTTAATTCAGCAATATATTTTTTATCAATTTCTTCTCCAATAACATTGTATAAGCCTTTATCAATAGCTTCTTGCTTATCCATAGTTTTAATTGTAGAAAAATCAGTAACAGCATTTACCTCAGCAATAATTTCTTTATCTGTTGGCTCAACTATTTGAGCACCATCATCCCAGTAAACTTTGTAACCATTGTACTCAGGTGGGTTATGACTTGCTGTTACAACTATACCAGCAGTACATCCTAAATTTCTTACTGCAAAAGATAATTCAGGAGTTGGCCTTAAACTATCAAATCTATATGTTTTAATTCCATTTGCATTTAAGCAAAGTGCAGCTTGTTCACTAAATTCTGTTGACATTCTTCTTGAGTCATAAGCAATTGCAACACCTTTATCTTGTCCACCTTTTTTAATAATATAATTTGCTAAACCTTGAGATGCCTTTGTAACAGTATATTTGTTCATTCTGTTAGTACCAATACCAATAACACCTCTTAAACCAGCTGTACCAAATTCTAGGTCTTTATAAAATCTATCTTCAATTTCTTTTTCATCATTTTGTATACTTCTTAAATCTTGCTTGTCTTCTTCTGAAATAACAGGATCATTAAGCCAAGCATTATATTTTACTTTATATTCTTCCATTTAAATTTCTCCTTAAATTATATGATATAACAGTAATACTATAATAATTTTTTTCACTCCAACCCCCAACTGCCTAAGAATGTATAATGCAAATTTCCACTAGTGAAACTTTGCATAACACATTCTAAGTTGTCGGTCCCCACGAAACCACGTTCAAAAAATTATTATATATTACTGTATAAATAAAAATTAATTAATTCCATGAAATGCTTTGTATAGTGCTCTTGCAGTTTCTGGGCTATCAACACCAGTCGCATTCTTTACAGGAGCAAATTCTTCTTCTCTTTTTACTCTTAAAATACTCATATTATCAGCAATGCTAAAAGCATCAAATATAAAAGCCTCAAATTTATATGCATTTGGTTCAGTTGGTTCAACTAAATTTCCAGAAGCATCTAAATAACTTGCTTTTTTAAAAGCAACATGATAAGGCAATTTATTTTTGCTAATTTCTTCTAATAATGAGATATTAAATTGATTACACAAAATATGAGATTCTCCATATAAAAGTTCTCCATTTTCATCTAATGCCTCAGATAATTCTTTAGATATTTCTGTGTATTCAATAACACTTGGCTTTCCATCTTTTTTACAGAAAACGCCAACTCTTTCTTCTGGACATGCCTTTACAACACTTTTTCCACCAGATAAAGTATTTTCAGAAACCATAAGTCCAGTTAAAACAGGATCAACCATTTTAACTAAAACATTATCAACACCACCGACAAAAATCCATTCAATTCCTTTTTCTTGCATATCATATAAAATGCCATTTTTTCTCATAGCTTCAAAAATTCCACCATGACCATCAGCAGCTTGCTTTATCATACCATGTTCATCTAATAAAATTTTGCCATTTGTATCAAGCATAGGAAGTTTTCCTTGCTTAAAAAATGTAACAGCTGTTTTTGGGTAACCAAAATAATTGTGTTCCTCAAAAAATTTAACAGTATCTTCATTATTTTCATCACTAGTCATTAAATACCAAGGAATATCAACACCATATTTAGCTCTAGCTTCTTTTAAATGTTCACATAAAATTTCAAAGATTGACTTGTGAGAATCAAGACCTAAATCAAAAGTTCCTTTAGGTCCATTATGTCCAAGTCTAGTTCCTTGTCCGCCGGCCATAGTAACTACAGCCAATTTTCCGTCTTTAATAACTTTTTCACCAATTTCTGTGTACTTTTTTAACTCTTCTGCAGAAAGGTCTGCTTTAGTAGTATGTGGAATTGGTTCTAATTTTGCATTTTCAAAATTTGGTTTTGTTTTTGTACTTTCGTATAAGTTTTGTACTTGATTAAAATCTAATGTTAAAATATCATCTAGTAATTTGTTTTTTTGTTCATCAGAAAGACTGCTATAACATTGCAATAAATGTTCTTGTCCATGTTTAGCAAGTAATTCTTTTGCCATTAATAATTTTTCATTCATAAAAGATACCTCCTATAAAAATTACAAATATATCTTATACGATTTAGCCAATTAAGTCAAATTTCTTAATAATTATTTGCAACCTTTTTAAAGTTATCTTTATTATAACCACCAAACACTTCGGAAATCTCTCTTTCACCAGATGTATTCAAAATTTTATCATGTCCATCTAATATATTTACAATATCATTATTAAATTCTGTAACTTCAAAAAAATCTATAATTTTAATAGATTTAATATTAGCATTTTCAAGCCACTTATTAATATTATTATTTGTTACTTCAATATAATTTTTATTACCGCTAATTAAAATTATATTTTCTGTATTTTTTGTAATTTCTGTATCTAAAATGCTTTCAACGTCAGTATATTTTTTACTATCTATACTTGTCCAACGAATATTTAGAATTTCGTTCTTATTTTTTAGATTTAATTTTTCCATTAAAACTTTTATATTTTCTTCAATGTTATTTTCTAGGATTGTTATTACTTTTGTTTTTTCATCAACTTTAGAATTTATATATGGCAAAATAGTTGTGGCCAAATGCCAATCACTTACGTAAAAACCACATAATTTCTCAACTTGATAATTTTTATTATTCATAAAATAACCCCCAGTTTTCATTTGTTTGTATATGGAAAATTTTACCATTAATTCTTGCGAAAGTCAAGGAAAAAAGCCAACAATCGTGCGTGTTTATTCGACATTTTATTATTACATAAACATAATAAAAAATTTGGAAGCAATGTATAAAAATTTTAAAAGTTGTTAATAATTGTATTATATAAAAATTTTTTCAAGGAGATAAAGATTGAGAAATCTAAGAAAGGAAGAAATTGATTATGAAGAAATTAAAAATTGGGAGAATATTTATTATTTTAATATTATTAAGTATATTTATTTTAATATCTGCTATCTCATACGTAGATGCAGTTTCAAATAATATAGCTGATAGTGTATTTCGTTTACATGTTATAGCTAATAGTGATAGTGAAGAAGATCAGAAGTTAAAATTAAAAGTAAGAGATGAATTACTTTCATATATGAATATAATTTCAAAAGACAGTATAAGTAAAGAAGAGGCAATGCAAATAGCAAATGAACATAAGGAGGAATTTAAACAAATTGCAGAAAAGGTAATTAAAGAAAATGGATATAATTATACTGTAAATGTGCAAATAGGAAAGGCAGACTTTCCAACTAAATATTACGGAGATATAACTTTGCCAGCAGGAACTTATGATGCATTAAAAGTACAAATAGGACATGCAAAAGGACAAAACTGGTGGTGTGTAATGTTTCCACCTTTATGTTTTGTAGATGTAAGTACAGGAATTGTGCCAGATAACTCTAAACAAGAATTAAAACAAAGGTTAAATGATGAGGAATATGATTTAATTAGTAAAACAGACGATAATGAAATTTCATTTAAATTTAAAATAGTAGAGTTTTTTCAAAACTGGAAATTAGGAAATAAATAAGAAAAGTGGCTTCGCCACATGTACAGGGTTGCTTTGCAACCCGTACAGCCCAAGGAAACTTAACCTTGTTGTA
>CAKOVW010000056.1 GCA_934122125.1 uncultured Clostridia bacterium
TTTTCTTCCAATCCGTCGAACCTTGTTTCTAGTCTATCAACCTTTTCTTCTAGTCCATCAAACCTTGTTTCTAGTCTATCGACCTTTTCTTCTAGTCCGTCGAACCTTGTTTCTAGTTTATCAACTTTTTCTTCTAGTCCATCAAATCTTGTTTCTAGCCTATCGACTTTTTCTTCTAGCCCATCAAACCTTGTTTCTAGTCTATCAACCTTTTCTTCCAATCCGTCGAACCTTGTTTCTAGTTTATCAACTTTTTCTTCTAGCCTATTTATTGCTACTCTTGTTTCTTCTTTAAATTCTTTTAAATCTACTTTTAGTTCTTCTATTGCTTTTTTATTTTCTGTTTCTGACCTTTTAACTACATTAAGTATCTCTAGTAATAGTTCTTCCTGCATAGGGGCTCACCTCCTTTTTATGGTATTTTTATTTCCCCTATAGTAATAGTTTATATTATTTTAACACCCAAGTCAATATAAAATTATAAATTTCTTAATTTATATTCCAAGCCTGTATTTCTCTTTTTACTATCTGCATTTTGTGTCATAAATTCTATAATATTAGGATTTCCTATCAGAATAAGTAGCTTCTTTGCTCTGGTCATTGCAGTATATAATAATGTACGAGTAAGTAACATTGGTGCCGCCTGCACAATCGGCATAATAACTACATCAAACTCACTTCCGTTGAGCCTTATGCACGGTAATACAATATGAATGTTCTATTTGTTCAAGTTCATCGAAGTTATACCATACTAGTTTATCATCATCAAATTTAATTTTCACTTTTTTCTCGACTTCATCTATATTTAATATTGTTCCATATTCTCCATTAAATACACCTTTTCCCATTTCAAGAGTAGGCTCTCTTTTTTCCCAATAAATATCATAATTGTTTTTTATTTGCATTATTCTATCGCCTTCACGGAATACAGAATCTATATATTTTCTCTCTTTTTTTTCTTCTGATGCTGGATTTATAGCTTGTTGTAAACTCTTATTCAACTCTTTAGTTCCAAGTTCTCCCTTTTTGGTTGGACTAATTACCTGTATGTTTTGAGCAAAAGTATAGTTTCCATACTTTTTTAGTCTTCCTGTGCATAAAGAAATTATATTCTCTAACACTTTTAACTTATTAGTTTCATTTATAAAGAAAAAGTCTTCTATTAGTTCTTCATTTTCATTTTGTTCATCTTTACTAAAAATACTAATACCTTCATTTACCTTATGGCTATTTAAAATAATTTTACTTTTAGCTGCTTGTCTAAAAATTTTGTTCAATGTAATTGTAGTAAGTCTTTCAGATTGTATAATATCTTTTAATACATTTCCTGGTCCAACTGATGGTAACTGATTACTATCTCCAACTAATACTAGTTTAGTTCCTTTATAAATTGCTTGTAGCAAATAATTCATTAAAAATATATCAACCATCGATACTTCATCAACAATAATCACATCTGCGTCTAGTGGTGCAACTTCTACATTCGGATCTATATTTTGTAACTCGTCTGAACTTGTTTTTCCAATCTCTAATAATCTATGCAAAGTTTTAGCTTCTTCTCCAGTTGCTTCACTCATTCTTTTAGCAGCTCTTCCAGTAGGCGCACATAGTACAACCTTTTTCTCCTCTTGTTTATACATTTCAATTATCGTTTTTATTATAGTAGTTTTTCCTGTACCCGGTCCACCAGTAATTACACAGACATTATGTTCTTGAACTGAAATTACCGCTTCTCTTTGTTTTTCAGATAGTTTCAAATCAGAATGTTTCTCAATCTTCTTTAATTTCTTTTCAAAATTACTAATTTCCTTTACATTTAAATAATTATCTAAATCTACCAAACTTTCAGCAACATTTTTTTCAGCCATGTAATAATTATATAAATATACCCACTCCTGATTTTCTCTATCTTCTAATACAATTTCATTTTTCGTTTTTAAAAATATAATGTTGTTTTCTATCATTACTTCTGAAACATTTAGTAAATCTTTTACAAACTGAATTAAATTTTCATATAATACAGCACAATGTCCATTATTAGTAGATAATTTAAGTGCATATTTAATACCACTTCTAATACGTTTATCATTTTCCAAATCCATTCCCATTTTTATAGCAATCTGGTCTATTTGTGCAAAATTAACCCTAACTGTTAAATCTATTAAAATATATGGATTTTCTTCTATTGTTGTTATTGTATTTGGTCCTAATTTTTTGTATATTCCTTCTGCACTTTGTGGACCAATTCCAAATTTTTCTAGATAACTAACAATTTGCCATACTTCCCAATTCTCATTAAAACTTTGTGAAATCTCAATTGCCTTTTCCTCTGTAATTCCTTTTATGCAAGATAATTTTTCAGGTTCAAATTTAATAATGTTTATTACATCTTTACCAAAGGTATTAACCATTCTTTTAGCTGTTGCAGGTCCTATACCTTTAAATTTTCCATTTGCTAAATAATTTTCTATTGAATCTAAATCTTCTGGCATTAACTTTTCAAAAGTTTCAATTTTTAATTGTCTACCATATTCAGGGTGTTCAACAAAATTACCAGTTATTTTTAGATTATCACCTTTTTCAATAAAAGGAAGATACCCCACAACAGTAGTTTCCTCTTCATCTGTTTCAAATGTTGCAATTGTATAGCTATTTATTTCATTACGGTAAATAATATCTCTAATTTTCCCTTTAATCTCCAAAATTAATTCCTCTCTACATTTATAATTTTCATTATTATTTTATTCTTATTTTTATAATTTATCAAGTAATATAAGAAAAGTAACTTAACCTTAAGGTTGTATAGTAAAAAATATTTTACATTTTTCATCTTCTGTTTTACCTGTATTTTTTAATGTTCCACTTCCATCTATCTTGTTTGCATAGTTCTCATTTCCCATTGCTTGTATATATACTATTGCAGTGTCCCATGCATAACTATTTATTAAATCACTTTCTATATAACTATTTCCACTATACATATTTTTACTTACTATTGCTGCCTGTGGTTGTGTTATATAGTTCCACAAAGTTCCAGTTTCATAATTCATACCATCTGCATTATTTGATGTTGATGGTTTTGACAATGGTTTTGCATTGCCATATTTTTCTGCTGTTGTTGTGCCTAAGCTATTGTAACCATTACCGTAGCTTGCTTCATACCTTGCTATATAATACCCACTATTTTCTTGAGTTTTTGTTATAAATGCTTCTAAATCATTTACTGTTGTATTTGTTCCAGTTGTATCTGCCTTTTCATTTGATATTTTATTTTTATCGCTTAATTCATAATAATAACTTCCAATTAAATATTTTGTTTCTACACTTCCATCTGTTACATTTGACAAAGTTGTCTTTGCATATTCTAATCCACTTTGTCTTAGAGTTGGAGTTCCATCTTCATACAATCCTGTTGTTACATTTTGTTTTCTTTTAAATGTATATCTACCTAATGTTATTTCTACTTCATCTCCATTATCTTTCTTTATTTTTTTACTTGTACTTCCCGTTTCTCCCTCTTTTATTCCATCTATATTACTTACAGGTATCCAAACAAATTGATTTCCTTTTTCATCTTCTATTACTATTCCTTGTTGCACACTTGTTCCAGAATCTTCTGATATTTTAAACCCGCCTGGTACTACCACTTGGTTTTCTTTTGCATCTTGTGCTACTACTGTGTTAGTTTGAATTTCTCTGCCTATTGGTTTACCTGTTGTTTTTAATTTTATTTCATCTCCTGGATGTGGATTTTGTATATTTTCCTTGTTTACTAAATTTCTCAGTGTATCTATCTCATTTATATCATTATTAATTTGTTCATTTATCTCATTTTGTGTTTCTTTAGACTTATTTATTATTCCATTATCACTAAAAGCTACATTTATACTTACTCCTGCTAATATTAATAATATTACTATTGTAATTACTAATGTTATTAATGTTATTCCTTTTGGTTCAAAGTTTTTATCTAATATATTTAGTATTTTTTTCATTTTTTTCTTCTTTTTCAAGTATTTTTATACTATCATTTTAACTTTGTATTATTTATGATTTTTTATTCTTTAAAAGAATATCATAACTATTTTTTTATTTCAATAATTCATATAAAAAATCATAACTATCATTTTCTAAATAAAATATAAAATAATTTGTATAAAAGTATTGCACTTTGATATAATATATACTATAATAACTTTGGTTTTTAAAATATTCTCCATTAGCTCAGTTGGTAGAGCGCTCGGCTGTTAACCGATAGGTCGTTGGTTCGAGTCCAACATGGAGAGCCAAAAAAAGAAGCAGATAATAAAATCTGTTTCTTTTTTATTTTACACCAACGACCTATCGGTGTTATAGCGAAGCTATT
>CAKOVW010000057.1 GCA_934122125.1 uncultured Clostridia bacterium
CGGATTACTAGAATTTCTACACAATGCAAACTGCTAGTAATTCTAGTAATTCACATATTTATCTTTTGCAGAATTCACTCCTGCTAGGAGCAAATTCCTAGAATATTAAAAAAGTCGCTAAAAAAGCCTTTATTTATAGCTTCCTTAACGACAATTTTTTTACAATACATCTTTTATTGCTTCTGCTATTATTTTATTTACATCAGCAATCATGATATTAAACTTAACTTCTAAATCAAAGTATTCTTTAATATCTTTGTTTTCTACTAATGTCATATACATTTCTTCTAGCTTTTTATTTTTTTCTTGGTCTTTTTCTTCTCCTGTATATGCCATTAGTTGAACTTCATATCTTAGTTTTTCAAACTCTTCTACCTTTTGCTTTTTTTCTGGGTCATTGTGTATTTCGTCTTTTCTCTTTTTGTATAATTTGTATTCTTCAGAATCTCTTATCTCTTGTGCTAAGCGGTTTGCTGTATCATATACTTGCATAATTTTTCCTCCTTATGTTTATGCATAGGCATGTTTCTTTTGAAAACTAAGTAGATTTGTAATTTCTGTTTCTGTGTTGCCTGCCTTTTTAGCTTTTTTAGCATTTTCTTGTGCAATTTCTTGTTTTTGCTTTTCTGCAACTGTTTTACAAATTGCTTTTTCATATATATAATGTGTGTCTTGAGCAATTTTAGTCCAGTTAAATTCTTCCTTAACTTTTTGCTTAGCCTTTTTTGCCATGTTGGCTGCTAGTTGTTTATCATATAATACAGTTAATACTGAATCTGCAATTGAGTTTGGATTTCCTGCATAGCTTTTCATTCCATTTACTCCATGGTCTACTATTTCGTCTAATCCTCCAACATCTGAAACTACAGTTGGAACTCCTGCTAACATTCCTTCTAGTGCAACAATTCCAAATGGTTCATAAGTACTTGGAAATACTGCTACATCAGCACATTTATATATTTTTTGCACTTGTTTTGAGTTTAGATAACCTGTAAAGTATACTTTGTTAGCTATGCCCATTGCTTCTGCTTGTGCTTTTAGTTCATCTAACATTCCGCCTTTTCCTGCAATTACAAGTTTTACATCATTATATCCTTGTATTATTTTTGGCATTGCAGATATTAAGTGTTGAATTCCTTTTTCGTATACTAACCTTCCAACATACAAAATAATTTTTTCATTATCCATTGCATATTGTCTTCTAAATTCGTAATCTCTTTCAATTCCATTAAAGTTTGTTAAATTAATTCCGTTTGGAATTACATTTATTTTATCAAAAGGAAGTCCAAATAGGCTTTGTACATGACCTTTCATGAAGTTACTATTTACTATTACTTCTGTTGCTTCGTATGTTAGTAGCCATTCTGTGTCATTTATATATCTTTGTGAATCATCATGAATACCAGAGTTTCTACCAGCCTCTGTTGCATGTATTGTTGCTACTAATGGTATTCCAAAAGATTGTTTTAATGTTTTGGCACTTGATGCAACTAGCCAATCATGTGCATGTATTACGTCAAATTTTCCATTTTTGTTTATTAGCTCTGTGGCTTTTGCTACCATATTAAAGTTTAGTTGTAGAGTCCAGTCTATAAAATTATTTGGATGTATCATGTAGTTTTCTACACGATATACTTCTACTCCTTTATCATTTTCATATTCTGGTAAATCTCCCTCTTTATATGTAATTACAGTTACTTCATGACCATCTTTTATTAATCTTTTTGATAAATCATGTACTACTCTAGCAATTCCACCTACTATTCTTGGTGGGTATTCCCATGTTAGCATTAATATTCTCATTGGAAGTTTGGCCCCTTTCTTTTTCTTTTGATTTTTATTATTTTTTCTTTTAAGTATTGTATATAATTTTTCCACAAAAGTAAACATTTTTTTACAAAATTTTTATTATTTTTTTTATACTTTTCTCTTGAATTTATTTGTATTTTGATATAGTATAATATAGATTATAAATGTTCAAATATAAACGGAGGATAAGATGCCAAAAAAAGCTAAAGAAGAAATAGTTGAAGAGAAAAAAATAAGTTCAAAAAAAGCTACTAAAAAAACTACTAAAGCAACAAAAAGTACTTCTAAGTCTTCAAGTAAGACAACTAAAAGTACTTCTACAAAAGCACCCAAAAAAGTAGCTTCAAAATCTAGTACTAAAAAAACTACTAGAAAAAAATTACTTACTCCAGAATATTATGATTTGCCTAATTTATATAATCAAACTATTGTAAAAATATTAGCACAAACTCCTACTATTTTATTTGTGTATTGGGATATTTCTGATGAAGATAAACAGTTTTATTTAAAACAGTATGGAGAAAGTTTTTTTAATAACACCACTCCATATTTGTGTGTTACTAACGAAACTAAAAGTTATTCTTTTGAAGTAGAAATAAATGATTATGCTAATAGCTGGTATATTAACATTCCAGATAGTGATTGTAAATATGATGTTGTTTTACTTAGAAAACCTAAAGATAACAAAGTTTATCAAGAAAATGTTTATATAACATCATCTAACAACTTACAAACACCAAATGACCATATATTATTTGATAGTTTAGGTAAAACTGTCTTTTTTAAAAATGTAAAAACTAATGAGCTTGAGGCTAAGGATACCTCTTCTTTATCATTTATAAGTAATATTGGTAGAATTTATAATATTTATGATTTATATAAAGAAATTTATAAAGATGAATTAATAGAAAACAAATTAGATGTATATTTAACTTCTTCTAAAATGTCTTCTTAAAGATTGGAGAAAATTTAATGAATACAGAAAAAGGTTATGTTAGTTTTATATTGCATGCTCATTTACCTTTTATACATCATCCAGAAAGTGAGGATTATTTAGAAGAACAATGGTTATATGAGGCAATTTCAGAAACTTATTTACCTTTATTAACAAACTTTGGAAAATTAGAGAAGGAAAAAGTTGACTTTAGAATAACAATGTCGCTTACTCCTCCTCTTTTAAATATGTTTGATAATAAGTTATTGCAAAAAAGGTATATTAAATATTTAAATACTCATATTGAGCTTGCTCAAAAAGAGATTGAAAGAACTAAAAATAATATAAAAGAAAATGAACTTGCTCATTATTATTTTAACCGTTATACTAATGATTTGCATTTATTTAAAGATGTATATGGTTGTAATTTAATTGAGGCTTTTAAGCATTTTCAAGATATTGGTGTTTTGGAAATTATTACTTGTGGTGCTACACATGGTTATTTTCCTATTTTATATGTAAATGAAAAAACTGTAAGAGCTCAAATAGCAGTTGGTGTTCAAACATATAAAAAATATTTTGGCAAAGCACCTAATGGTATATGGCTCCCTGAATGTGGTTATATTCCTGAGGCTGATAAATATTTAAAGGAGTTTGGAATTAAATATATAATTACAGAAACTCATGGGATTTTATATGCTAACCCTACTCCTATTTATGGTACTTTTGCTCCAATTGTTTCTCCTGAAGGAATAGTTGCCTTTGGTAGAGATATTGAATCTTCAAGACAAGTATGGAGTTCTATAAATGGTTACCCTGGTGATTTTAATTATAGAGAATTTTATAGGGATATTGGTTATGATGCTCCTTATGAATATATTAAACCATATATTGCCTCAAATGGTGCTAGAGTTCACACCGGTATAAAGTATTATAGAATTACGGGTAAAGATTGCGAAAAGGATTATTACAATTTGCAATGGGCTCAGGATAGTGTTGAAAAACAAGCTGGACATTTTTTTGACAGTAGAGTAAAACAAATTGATAAACTATATACCTTAACTGCTAACCCTCCTATTATTACTTGCCCTTATGATGCTGAGCTTTATGGGCACTGGTGGTATGAAGGTCCAGATTGGTTATATGTTTTATTTAAAAAAATTTATTATGATGATTGTAATTTTAAATTAATTACTCCTAGCGAATATATTGATAAATACCCTCAAATGCAAGTATGTACGCCTTGTCGTTCTAGTTGGGGTGCTAATGGTTATAGTGAAGTTTGGTTAAATCATACAAATGATTATGCTCATAAATATTTGCATGATATTGGTAATAAAATGGTGGAACTTGCTAATAAATTTCCAAATGAAAAAAATATAACAAAGAAAAAGGCATTAAATCAATGTGCTAGAGAAGTATTATTGGCTCAGAGTAGTGATTGGTTATTTATTATTACAAATGGTACTATGGTTGATTATGCTAAAAAGCGTATTAAAGACCATGTTGGTAGGTTTAATAAATTATATGATGGGCTTATAAATAATAAAATTGACGAAGAATATGTTGAAT
>CAKOVW010000058.1 GCA_934122125.1 uncultured Clostridia bacterium
CCAAGTAAAGCTCCAGCAAGTTTTGCAAGTAATTCTTGTCTTGATGGTAGTTTTGCAAGTGTTATTATTTCTTCTGCTGTCATAACTTTACCTTCAACAATTCCACCTTTTATTTTGTAGAAATCATGATCTTTTGTAAAGTTATATATAACTTTTGATGGTGCTAGGTAATCTTCTTTACCTATAACTAAAGCAACTGGTCCCTCTAATACTTCATCTAGAGCAGATTCTCCATTTGCTTCTAATGCTCTTCTTACAATGTTATTTTTTATAACTTTGTATTCAGCATCAGCCTCTCTTAAATCTTTTCTTAATTTTGTTACATCTGTAACATTAATTCCTCTGTAGTCTGTTAATAGTACTAATTTTGCCTCTTTTAATTCTTGTGCTAATTCATTTACTTGTTCTTGTTTTTTAGCAATTGTTTTTTCATTAGCCATTTTCTTTATTCACCTCCTATATAAAAATCCAATCCGTACAGCCTGTGAGGCTATAAGAATTGGATTTAACCGTTCTTATGCCTCGGTAGGATCTTACATTTATTTAAAACAAATGCCTACTGTCTTTGGCTATATTTCATAAATTATTTTTGGTCAATATACATACTTGGACCCATTGTTGTAGATATAGCTACACTTTTAATGTATTGTCCTTTTGCAGCAGCTGGTTTTGCTTTTATGATTGCACCAATTATTGCATCATAGTTTTCTGCTAATTTATCTGCTCCAAAAGAAACTTTACCAAATCCTAAGTGAATTATATTATTTTTATCTAATCTATATTCAACTTTTCCTGATTTAATTTCATTTATAGCTTTTGTAACATCCATTGTTACAGTTCCAGATTTAGGGTTTGGCATTAATCCTTTTGGTCCTAATACCTTTCCTAATCTTCCTACAACACCCATCATATCAGGTGTTGCAACAACTACATCATAATCAAACCAATTTTCTTTTTCAATTTTTGGTATTAATTCTTCTGCTCCAACAAAGTCTGCTCCAGCTTTTAAAGCTTCATCAGCCTTTGGTCCTTTAGCAAATACTAAAACTTTTTGAGTTTTACCAGTTCCATTTGGAAGTACTGTTGTACCTCTAACTTGTTGATCAGCATGTTTTGAATCAACGCCTAATTTAACGTGTAATTCAACTGTTTCATCAAATTTAGCTTTTGGCATTTTTTCAATAAGTTCTAGTGCTTCTTTTGCAGAATAAAGTTTTGTTCTATCTACTAATTTTGCACTTTCTGCGTATCTTTTTCCTTGTGCCATTTTAATCCTCCTTTTGGTAATTTCGAGCTTTAAACTCTCCCAATTATTTTATTACTAGATGTTCTAGTTTTAATTTGTTTTATAACTATATTTTCCAATACTTTTATAAAACTAATCAGCTACAACTACACCCATAGAACGAGCTGTTCCTTTTACCATGCTCATAGCTGCTTCTAATGATGCAGCGTTTAAGTCTGGCATTTTTTGTTTAGCAATTTCTTCTACCTGTGCCATTGTTATTGTAGCAACTTTTTCTCTATTTGGCTTTCCAGAAGCCTTTTCAATTTTTGCAGCCTTTTTAATTAATACTGCCATTGGTGGTTCCTTTGTTATAAATTCAAAAGATTTATCTTTGTAAACTGTTATAACAACTGGAATTATTAATCCTGCCTGTTTTGCAGTTCTATCATTGAATTCCTTAACAAATTGCATGATATTAACTCCACTTCCACCTAATGCTGGTCCTACTGGTGGAGCTGGTGTTGCTTTACCTGCAGGAATCTGTAATTTTATGATTGTTGAAATTTCTTTTTCTGCCATAGTTTATAGTGCACCTCCTTTTAGTATATATATTAACAAAATAATTTATTAAAAAGAATTTATATAAAATTCTATTTTAAACTTTAAAATCTATTGAACCTTTTGAACTTGTGATAATTCCAAGTCTACTGGAGTTTCTCTTCCAAACATTGAAATCAATACCTTAACTTTGTGTTTTTCTTTATTTATTTCTTGTACAATTCCAATGTAGTCTTTAAATGGTCCATCAATTATTCTAATCGAATCATTCACATCATAATCAACATTTATTTCTGATATTTCAAATCCCATGTTTCTTATTTCTTCTTCAGTTAGAGGAATTGGATCAGTTCCAGAACCAACAAAACCTGTAACACCTCTTGTATTTCTTACTATATACCAAGTTTGTTCTGTAACAATCATTTTTATTAAAACATATCCTGGAAAAACCTTTTTTAAATTTGTTTTTCTTTTTCCATCTTTTATTTCTATTTGTTCCTCTAATGGCACAACTATATCAAAAAAGTATTCATCCATTTCCTGGTTTTTTACTTTTTTCTCTAAATCTGCCTTAACTTTATTTTCATAACCTGAATAAGTGTGAATAACATACCACTTTGGTTCTAAACTAGCTTCTTGAGACATACTAGCAGCCTCCTTCTATTCTTCAGAATTTACATCTTCATTAGAAGATACATTTTCTACAGATTCTTCACTATTAACTACTTCATTAGTACTTTCTGAATTAACTTCTTCATTTTCAACATTACCTGTTGTTTCATTATTTTGCGAAGATTGAACTATAGTCTTAATCTTATCAATCCCGAAGCTATTTATTTTTTCAAAGCAAAAGTCTAATAAAAATACGATTATACCAATAATTAAAACAATTGCTATAACAGCAACTGTGTTATTAATTAATTGCTTTTTAGTAGGCCAAATTACTTTTTTCATTTCAGCTTTAACGTCTTTTAAGAAATGCTTTTTATCCTTTTTTTCTTTCTTGCTTTCTTTTTTTACAGCATTATTGGGTGTGCTATTGTTTACTTTTTTTTCATTATTCTTTGCATTTTTAGCCATTATATTTTCCCCCCAAGGATATTATTTTGTTTCCTTATGTGTAGTACGTTTTTGACAGAATTTACAATATTTTGTAATCTCTAATCTATCTGTATTATTTTTCTTATTTTTTTCTGTCATGTAAGTTCTTCTTTTACATTCTGTACATTCCAATGTTATTGGTTCTCTTGCTCCTTTTGCAGCCATTTTATACACCTCCAGCAATTTATTTAGCTTTATTTTAAATTTATTTAAGCATATTTTTCTACATATGCTTAAATATTGTATCATGAATTTAGCTATATGTCAATTATTTCAGCTTATTTTTCAGCTTATTTTTTCTTTTTTTTAACAGAATATCCAAACTTTCCAATTTTCTTTTCTAAAGAATAATATCCTCCATTTGCATATGCAATGAGATTACATTTACTTATATCAAAAGCTCCTTTTTCATCAATATATTTTTCATCTGCGTCAATTGATAATACTTCTGCGACAAACATATCGTGACTTCCCAACGGAATGATTTCTTTTACTCTGCATTCTATAGACACAGGGCTTTCCTTTATTAATGGTGCTTTTACAAAGTTTCCTTTTTCTTTTGTTAATTTCATTTCTTTAAATTTATCAACATCTCTTCCACTCTTCACTCCACACCAGTCTGTGGCAAAAGCTAATTTTTCTGTTGTTAAATTAATTACAAATTCGCCATTATTTTTTATAATATCATGAGAATATCTTTCAGGTCTTACAGAAATATAGCACATTGCAGGATTAGTATTTAAAATCCCAGTCCAAGCAACAGTTATAATATTTGATTTTGCCATAGTCCCACAACTTACCATTACTGCAGGTATCGGATAAATAAATGTTCCTGCTTTCCATTGTACTTTAGCCATTTTTAGTTCCTCCTATATTAATAAATTAGTAACAATATTAATGAATTACACATATAATTAATATCAATAATACGCAAAATCTTTACATTTAAATATAAATTCAAGATTCAAAAAATAAAATTAGAAATTACAAATAATAATTTATATTAAAAATCAATATATAATTCATGTACCGTTTAGAGTTATTTACATTACTTAATATATCATTTAACATTTATATTATCTCTAATTTCTAATTTTTTCAATGGTATTTTTTCTTATAATAAAAATAAAAAAATCTGGCGACAACCTATCTTCCAGGCAAGGTAACTCGCGAGTATTGTCGGCATCTAGAGGCTTGACTTCTGTGTTCGGAATGGGAACAGGTATTTCCCTCTAAATCATAATCACCAGAAATGATTAGTATACTTTTAAAGCACACTCAAAAATACATAGAAGAATTATTCGTAAACCCTTTTTATATTAGTGGTTAAGCCCTCGATTTATTAGTATTGGTCAGCTCAATGTATCGCTACACTTACACCTCCAAC
>CAKOVW010000059.1 GCA_934122125.1 uncultured Clostridia bacterium
TTATAGTTTCTGCTATCTTCTGCTGTAAATGTTGCTTTAATTGTATATGTTCCTACATCTATTCCAGATCCTTCATAACTTACTATTACACCCTCTGGTATATTTGTTGCTTCTATACTTTGTTCTTGTCCATTATATATTTTTGTTGTACTTGTAAATTCAATGCTTGAAGTATCTATTGTTGCTTGTTCTATTGTTAATGTTGCTGTTTTTTCACTTACACTTACTTTATAGTTTCTACTATCCTCTGCTGTAAATGTTGCTTTGATTTCATATGTTCCTACATCTGTTCCTGAACCTTCATATCTTACTGTTACACCCTCTGGTATATTTGTTGCTTCTATACTTTGTTCTTGTCCATTATATATTTTTGTTGTACTTGTAAATTCAATGCTTGAAGTATCTATTGTTGCTTGTTCTATTGTTAATGTTGCTGTCTTTTCACTTACGCTTACTTTATAGTTTCTACTATCTTCCGCTGTGAATATTGCTTTAATTGTATAGTTTCCTACATTTGTTCCTGATCCTTCATAGCTTACTCTTACACCTTCTGGTATATTTGTTGCTTCTATGCTTTGTTCTTGTCCATTATATACTTTTGTTGTACTTTCAAATGAAACACCTGACATATCTATTGTTGCTTGTTCTACATTAATTGTGATTTCAAAGATAACTGAATCATAGTTTTGGCTAGTTGGAGTAAATATTGCTCTAAATTTATTTTCTCCAACATCTCCAACAAATAAAGTGTCATCTTCCCATCTAATGGTTCCTCTAGCATCTAAATTTGCTACATCTATTTCTGATAATTTTTGTCCATAAATAGCTGATATTGCATTTAGTCTTGGTGCTGATGGATTTGCTTTATTAATTATTAATTCTCCTGTAATGTCTGTTGGTAAGTAGTTATCTCCTTCTGCAACTGTTACTTTAACAGTATATTTTCCTACAGTTTTTGGCTCTACTTCTTGGTTTTTATCATTATAATATTTGATTTCATTAACGCCAATTCCTGTTAATTGTGCAATTTGTAAATCAACATTTTGTACTTGTTGATTATATGTTTTTATGTTGTTAATAATTTTTATAGCATTTTCTGGTAACTCTGCTTTGTTGATTATTAAAGTTCCAACTGTTGTTTCCTCTAAAGCAAAGTAATTTTCACCTTCTGCTATAGATACTTTTACTTCATAAATTCCTGCATTTACTGGTGCTTCTACTTTTACACCATTTTGATAATATGAAACTGTGATATCTCCTAAACCTATAACTCCTTCTTTAGCTTCTACAGTTACACCTTTTACTTCTCCATTGTATGTTGTTTCTGTATTGCTTATTTGAATTTCGTCAGTAGTTGTTGTTCTTTTTGTTACTTCAAAGTCTATAGGCTCTAAAGTTGTTGTATTTCCATTTTTGTCTGTAGCTGTGAATGTAACAGTATACATTCCTACTTTATTTTTGTTAATATTATTTGTATTAGCTGTAATTTCATATTCTTCATTATCATATTCATCTAATACTGTTGCAGTCAAATTAGGTATTTCATCAAATACTTGCATTTTATATACATTGCTTGGATTTGGTGTAATAACTGGTCCAATTTTATCGACAACATGAATTGTTCTAGTTTTAGTTGTTTTGTTGAAACTACTATCTATTGCTGTATAAGTGATTACATAATCTCCTACAACATTCATATTTACAGTTCCTGTTTTTATTACTTCTATTTGTTTTTGTTTATCATCATCATAAATATCTGTTACAATTACTGTAGGTTCTACATAAGTTTCACCATAAGAATATGTAACTTCATCTTTTCCATCTTCAAATGTAATTTCTGGTGCTGTTGTATCTTTTACAGTTACATAGAAACTTACTTGTTTACCTGCATAATTAACTGTAACTAGGTATTCACCTAATTCGTTTGCATTGTAGTTAGTTTGTATCATATCTTCTGTAACTGGTACTTCTAGTCCTTTTTCTCCTGATGCCATTACTCTTTGTACTGTTGCACCTGTTAAGTCTAATTGTTCTTTGTACTCATATGATGTTTTTGAAGGCAATGTTATTAAAAGGCTATCTACATAGTCTTGAACATTATATGTATAATTTACTTCTGTATCTTGATATTTAATTGTTGCTGTATGGCTTCCATATCCCACAGTTGTAAAGTTTGTAACCATTTCTGCTGTCATAGCAACTTCTGAAACATTACCATAAATATCTGTTACTTCTATTTTGCTACCTGTAAAGTCAATTTCTTCTCCATAATTATATAAAGTTTTTGTTGGAACTGTAATATTAATAATATCTTTTTCTCCAACTACTTTTACAGTTCTTGTAACTTCATTAGATTCATTTCCACCTTCGTCAGTAGTTTTGTATTTTAATGTATAAGTTCCTCTAGTTAAAGTATTTAATTCATTTATATTATATGCATAAACAGTTTTTGTTGCATCATAATTATCTGTAAATGTTGCTCCTGGGTCATCAAATGTTTCGCCTTCTGTTATTTGCATTTCTTCATCACCATTTAATGTAAGACTTGGTGCTGTTTTATCTTTTACTTTATATTCATAGTAAAAACGAGGACTCATCATAAATACGCCCTTTTCAGCTACATAAGTAGAGTTTGCAGCAAAAATGCTTAAAGTCCACTCTCCTACTGTATCTGGAGCTTCAATTTCAATTGTTCCATTTTCAGGTTGATATACTCTTGTATATGCTGAACTTGATGGTCCTTGTGTAGTTGTTTCACTTGTTAAAGTCCATGCATAAGCAATATAGTAAATTCCTGATTCTGGATCTTCCATATTTATTGTAATTTTTTTATTTAATTCAATTTCATTTCCTGAAAAAATAAGGCTATTTTTGTTTAATACTGGTGCTGTAGTATCTTTTTGACTACTTAAAGTATCCACTACATAATAAGGCATACTAACCCACTTAGAAGCATGATATTCTGCTTGTGCATCAGTATAATGTTGATCTATAACTTGTACAGTTAATATATGTAAACCTGTTTCTTGTGGCACTTTTATTTTAGCTGTTCTAGTTGTTTTTAATGCATATGCTGTATAATCTAATACTTTCTCCTTTTGAGTTTTATCTTTGTAATAGTCCCAGTAATATTTAAAGTATACTATACCATCTCCATCGTTAGATGTACCAGTAACACTTACTGTTCCTACATTTCCGTTAACTTGCTTTAGGACTTCACCACCTGTTTGTTTCCATGTTATTGTTGGTGCTACTCCTTCACTTGCTTTTAACGCAATTGGCATTAATTGATTAAAAAATATTATGCAAATTATGATAAAGCAAATTTTACTTTTTACATTTGTTTTCATGTAAACCTCCTATAAACATTAATTAAATTTATTCTATCTTTTGTGCATATATTTTATTAATTTAATTTGCATTATTACGCAACTATTTATATTATACTACAAATGAGAATTTAAGTCAAGTTATGTTAATAAATTATAGTTAACTTTTTCTGTGTATCTATAAAAAATAAATTCTAAAATTCACTTATAACATATGTCAAAAAGAAAAGGAGAGCAGCACTGCTACTCTCCTTTTCTATGTCTATTTAAGCAAGGACCTCATTCCTTGGACGTTTGTTATGCGTTTTCGCTGATGCTTTCAGACTCAACAGGAGTCGACTCTGCATCAGGTTCAGTGAACGATTCAGCTTCTTCATCAAGCTAATTGCTGCTTTCCATTGCAGCTCCACTTCCTACATTTTCAGAATCGCTCGGAACATCTTCGTCCGGTTCACTGACATTGCCAACGCTTTGGTCATTTTCAGATTCCTGAGGTGGTTCCTCATCGTCGTCGTTTCCGCCAATTTCCTCCGAAGTACTAGGAACTCCCGTTATGGCAGTATCAGGAGTACCAATTCCTGTACTGTCAGGGTCGAGGTTGTCATTTACCTCTCCATCATACTCTTTCGGATCCTCTTCCACAGGAGCAGGAGGATTTACAGGATCATCATTTCCTCCAGAATTGTTTCCACCGTTGTTATCATCGTCATCGTCGTCGTTGTCATCGTTGCCACCGCTAGGTTTATTGCCGTTATCCCCATTGGGTTTATCGCCAGTGTTTCCGCCAGGCTTATTGTCTACATCTTCGGTAGGCTTATTGCCAGCATCTTCACCAGGCTTGTTGCCAGTATCTTCACCAGGCTTGTTGCC
>CAKOVW010000060.1 GCA_934122125.1 uncultured Clostridia bacterium
TTAATTATAGGATTAGGTATGTTTATATACCAACAAGCAGCAGGAGCTATGAATGGAGCTAATTTGGATCCACAAAAAGTAAGCGCATACAACTCAGAATTTGAAAATTATTTAGGAACAAAATCAGGAACACAAGTAAGAGCTTTGTTAGATGCAGTAAGAGCTCATAATAATGCAAATACAGATGATCCATCATTGAATATTGCTGTAATGACATCATCAGCAGCAGGAACTACAACAGCTCCAACAGCAGTAGTTACAGCAACTTCTGTAAATGATATAAAGAAAACTATAAATGCAGGAAAAACATATACAGTAGATTTTGGATATGATGCAAATTCTGGATACATAGTTGCAGTTGGAATAGTTGCAAAATAAATAAATTGAAAGGTTATGGTTTATGGAAAACGCAGTAGAAGGTTTAAAATTAGCATTTGCAGTTCTATTATTGACTATGGCATTATCTTTAACTATAGCCTTTTTTTCTAAAGCAAGGACTACGGCAGAAATGGTTTTACAAAGTTCTGATAAAACTGCATATTATGACTATGATGAAGATGGTAAATTTTCAATTTCACAAGATACCACAGGAAACAGAATAGTAGGATATGAGACTATCATACCAACTTTGTATAAATATGATAAAGAAAGATATAAGGTTACATTTAAAAAAGGAACATATGATTCTAGTACAGGAAATGTAAATATTACAGGCCCTTTATCAATTTATACAACTTCATCAACTAGAGTAAATTGGAATAAAAACTATACAAATGACTATGATGGAAGGACCACTAACTCTAGCACATACAATGTTTTAGATATATGTTCTTTTGATATAGTTGAAGAAACTCAAAGAAATGAGCCTTGGGTTGGTAGTTCAGAACAAATAAAATTACATTTAGATGCAATTTTTAGTGGGGGTAGTTATACATTACCACAAAATCCGTCTCAATCTTTGTCGTATAGTAGAAATCCATTAAGTAATAGAAATAATAGATTTGTAGAGCAAATTGGAGAAATAAAAACCGAAAGTAATAGTGATGATACAGATGGTACAGAGTCGATTATAGGAAATAAAACGACTACAAAAAGAATAATTACTTATATTTTAATAAACTAAAGAAGTAGAATATTAAATAAAAGTTAGGAAGGAAATGAGAAAATGGGAGACAGTTTTGTTACAATAATTGCTATATTTTTAGCAGCAATATTAATGTTTATCTTTCCTTTAGTGTCAATTTCGGAAAGAACTGACGACGTATCACAGTTATCAGTACAAACAGCAACAACAGAATTTGTAGATAAAGTAAGAACAACAGGAAAATTAACATTAGATGATTATGATAAATATGTACAAACAATAACATCAACAGGAAATTCTTTTGAGGTATCTATGCAAGCTCAAATATTAGATGAAAATCCAGGAGTGAAGACTACTCAAGCTGAGACTACAAAGATTGGTGAGAATGTATACTATAATTTATATACTAGTCAATTGGAAAGTAGATTAAGCGATACTTCTACAAACAACAGAATTACTTTTAAAGAGGGCGACAGATTCTCTGTTACTGTAAAAAATACAAATACTACAATTGCTCAGATAATAAGAAATTTCTTGTACAGAATTGCAGGAAATGATACATATCAAATTGCTGCACAACATGCAGGAATAGTTACTGTAAATGGTACAAAATAAGTATTGAAATATATGGCAGCTTAAAGGACTATTAGCAAATTGGTTCTTGGCTGCTTTTTTTATAGAAAGGTTATAAAAATAATGAAATTACAACATTTAACTATAATATTTGTTATAATAGTTGTTCCAATATCACTCGTGCTATCAATGTATATAAATACACAAATAAAGACTATTAATAATCAAACTAAATATGATAATATGCTTATAAATGCGACTTATGATGGTGTTAAAGCTTTCCAATTAAATACTGCTAACAATATGTATTCGACAATTTCAAACTCTAAGATAAGAGATATAGAAGCAGCGATAAATGTTTTTTTTAGCTCACTTGCAACAAATATGGGAACATCAGGGTACAGTCAAGATGATTTAAAATCATACATTCCAGCAATAATGGTGAATCTGTATGATGGATATTATATTTACTCTAACTATTATGATACCGAGTATGGTGGATATAAATACGGACTAAAGCCTTTCGTATATTATTCGTGTAGATATAAAAAAGGAAATAATACAGACTTTGTCGTAAATTATACTCTTGATAATACTATAACAATTATAGGAACCATAAGTGGAAAGTATGTTGTAAAGACTGGACATTTATTGGCTGGAAGTGATAATGTTGAAAATGAAATTTTAAATGAAAATTTAATAATATTGAATGATGATGATACACAA
Organism: uncultured Clostridia bacterium; assembly: GCA_934122125.1. Lineage (GTDB taxonomy): Bacteria > Bacillota > Clostridia > TANB77 > CAG-508 > CAG-273. Next base: position 2,384 of record CAKOVW010000060.1, read on the forward strand.
AACATAAATCCTAAAGCTGAAAATTTTCAATATATAGTGTATAACAGCCAAAAAATATATAAAGATAATAGTGATGCAGCTTTTGTAAATGGAAGAGATGATACAGGAGCTCTTGGAAGACAGAGATACTTCTATTATAGCAGTGAATACAAAAAGGATTATGTAACAAATCCAGAAACAATAAAATACTTAAATGAACATTTAGTAAATGAAAATGGCAAATGGAATCTACAAAGTGATAGTGCAAGAAAATATTATTCTGAATCATTAGAAAATACAACTACAGATTTAGAGGGAAATCCAATCAGTTTTACAAATTGGGTAATAAGATATTTGGGAAATATTACTGCTGAAGACGCGGTAGGTACAAATGGAAACAAAATACAAGACTTTGCAACTAACTTAGGAACAACAAAAATATTTGACATTAGCAGTTCAAATAATCCATTAGAATCAGGCTCAGCTTTTAATGAACATAGAAGAAATGTAATAAGAAAATCAATAGAAACTAACTTAGTATCGGCTATTGCAACATTTTCCGCACATACTGTAGTAGGCTATGAGTTTGCTATGCCAAAATTATCAGAAGAAGAATGGGAAAAAATAGAGAATAACGTATGTATGCTTTCTTTCTTCGAGGGAATGCCGATAGGAGCAAAAGTATATAATAACTATTGTGTTGTATCAAACAATACAAATCAAGAAACAGTCGGAAATGATTCGATTTTTATAGTTGATAGCAATGGAGAATATCATAAACCAGGTTGTTTAAAATTAATTGAAAATTTAAAAAATAATAATGTAACTATTAATGGGGCATATGCAAGCAGTGAATTCGAAAGAAAAACAGTTTCTATAACAGGAGAAGACTCGAATGCACATAGTCAATTATTAGGAGGAGACGTCGATTCAGGAAAATATGCATACTATTATCCAGAAGCATATACGCCATGTTATTACTGCATGGGCTCTGTATCACAGATATATTCTACAGATGATATAATCTCTGATAGCATTAAAGATAGTAATGGAAACAAAGTGAATATTACAAATTTAGGCACAGCACGCATAAATTTAAGGCAAATATACTTAACAGCATTAGCTCGTTCAAAATATAACTTATATATAACAAATGGATACTTTGGATACTAATATGTACATTTTGGGGACGGAGAAAAAATGCACAAAATATTTTTTCTCTGTTTCCCTGTTAATTTTATTAAGAATCGCATTAACGAAGGGAATTTTAAATGGAACCAACTGATGAAATAAGCAAAAAGGCAGAAGGAGTCCTTGAAGAAATAAAAGAAAAAGCTAAAAATGCTGAAAAAGAAGGCAAACAGATTTTAAAAGAAAAGATTGTAATAGAAGAGCCGGTTGTAAAAATAACGTTTAAGCGATTACTTGCTTATTTTGCCGTGTACAGCTTTTTAGGGTTTATAGTAGAAACAATATTTGGAATATTAACAAAAGGAGTGTTAGAAAGTAGGCAAAGTTGCTTGTTTGGACCATTTTGCTGTATATATGGTTTGGGGGCAGCTATAATGATACCAGGGCTTCAACCATTTAAGAAAAGTAATTGGGCATTGTTTTTTGCAGGCGCAGTAGAAGGCTCTGTTATTGAATATGTAATAAGCTGGATAGGCGAAGTAATATTTCAAATAAAATGGTGGGATTATTCAAATATGCCATT
>CAKOVW010000061.1 GCA_934122125.1 uncultured Clostridia bacterium
ATTTTTTATTCCACCATTTTCTTCTAACCAATTATTTAATGAATTTATTTCTTCTAAATCCCCTTTTTCTGCTTCATTAATTTTATCTTGTATGCCTTTTGCTCTTTCTATTATTCCATTATCATTAAATAGAGTATTTATACTTACTCCTGCTAATATTAGTAACACTACTATTGTTATTACTAGTGCTATTAGTGTTATACCTGCTGTACTTTTAATTTTTTTTAAACTTTCCATTGTCTTTCTCCTTTTTCTTTGGTTTATTTACTTATATATTTTATTTATTAATTAACTCAATTTAATTATACCTAACTTACTATTTATAATCAATACTTTAATAATTTTTAAGTTACTTTTTATTTGTCATGTTTTCCATTCTACTACTTTTTATTTTTTGCTCTTCTAATGTCATCCAGGCAAAGTATGATGATACAAACTCTCCATACTTTGTAACATCTTCATAATTTTCTAAGTTGCCAATTTCCTCTTTTGCAAATTTTTTACTATTTCTTTTCATAAAAATACACACTCCTATTAATACTAGTTATGTGCATTTTCAGTTTGTTTATTCACTTAAAATATATTTTTCTATTGCTTTTGCTACACCATCATTATTGTTTGTATCTGTAACAACTTTCCCCATCTTTTGTATATATGGTGCACTATTAGCCATTGCAACACCCATTTCCGCATTTTCAAGCATTGTTTGATCATTTACATTATCCCCAATTGCCATTACTTCATCTTTGCTTATTCCTAACTTATTAATCAAAAATTTTATTGCATTCCATTTATCTGTATTTTCATTAGTTATTTCTGTATAGAAATATTCTATTGAATATACTTCTGTCCCAAATTTTAACAATTTTCTTGTCATGTGTCCTACATCTAATACATCTATTCCGTTTATCGTTCTTAATTTTCTTATTATACTATTAAAAATTATATTATTATCATCACAAACTGTTATTTTAGTATAGTCATTTTCTTTTCTATTTAATATATACTGATAAACATCTTCTGTAAGATATATATTAGTTTTCTTATTGTCTGGTTTGCTTGCATTTTCATGGTTATAAAATAAAACATTATAGTTTAATGTTTTTGCTATAATTCCTCTTTCTGTATATATGCTATAGTAAATGCTGTTTTCCTCACATATTTTTATTAACTGTAAAACCTTTTTTTGACTTAGGAATTTTTCATAAACTATTTGTTCTTGTTTTAAATCATACACTATTGCACCATTTCCGCAAATCATATATTCATCTGCACCTATTTCTGATGCAAAATTTTTCACAGACATTGTTCCTCTACCTGATGTTAATACTATTTTTGTTCCCTTGCTTATTGCATTTTGAATTGTAGTTTTATTTTTTTCTGATATTTGACCATATGAATCAAGTAAAGTACCATCTAAGTCAATCGCTACTAATTTATACATATTTACCTCTTTCTTCGGTTATTTCATACATATTATATTCTTTTATCTTCTAGCTTGTCAATGTATATTTTGCAAAACTACTTGCAAAAGAATTATAAAACATATATAATATGGTCATACCAATGAAAATATGTAAATTTTGGAAGGAGAGATTATTATGAACATTAAAATAGTATCTAAAGATTTAATAGCAACAGATGCAATTAAAGATTATATTGGTAAAAAATCAGAAAGATTAGTAAAATATTTTGGAGATGACTTTGATGTAACTGCAACTATTAAAACAGAAGGCGGTTTTCAAATAGCTGAAATGGAGGTTAAGACTCCTACTGATAGATTTAGAGCAACAACAGAACATAAAGATTTATATGCTTCTATTGATAAAGATCTTGATATTTTAGAAGGTCAAGTTAGAAAAATGAAAACTAAAAAAGACCAACAAAATATGACAGAATCTATTCGTATTAAAGAAATGGCTCATGCTGAAGCACCTGTAGTTGAAGGTGAAATTATCAAAACTATGTATTATGATATAAAACCACTTTCTCCAGAAGACGCTAAACTAAAATTAGAAGAAAAACCTCAAGATAAATTTTTAACATTTATTAATATTGAAACTGGTAAAGTTAATGTAATTTATCGTTTAAAAGATAATAGCAACTTTGGATTAGTTGAACCAGAGGCTTAACAATAATAAAACCTACCTGCTTTAGGTAGGTTTTTTATTGTATTAGAAAAATTATGTAACTTTTCTAGTACAATAAATTAAATACAATTCAAAACTATTTCATGTTGTTTTCAGCTTGTTGAATCATTTTTCTAACCATGTTACCACCGATTCTACCAGCATCTTTAGAAGATAAATCTCCATTGTATCCTTGCTTTAAGTTAACACCAACTTCATTAGCAACTTCATATTTGAATTTGTTTAAAGCCTCTTTAGCTTCAGGAACTACTGATTTATTGCTATTTGTCATATTTTTCACCTCCTAGAATGTGTTTGTTTTTTGTTTTTGAAAAAACGTTTTTTGCTTTTTCATTATTTATAATGCTCTTTTTTGTTTTTTTTAAACTGGTAATTTTTTGAATTTTTATTGCAATATTATGTAACCTGTGTTATAATAATACTATTACTTACTTAGAAAGGAGTCTTATTTTTATGTTTAAGGCAGAATACATCGAAGTTTATTATGAAAAGGCTGACTGTATTGAGCACCAGGGGAACCTAGCTTCTGTCGAGCGGTATTTCAATACTGGCTATTACGTTAAATTAGAGCGTAATGGTTATTGGATTCTCATCCGTCCACCTAAGATTTGGGTTATTGTACACTGTGATGGTTGTAAAACCTTTACACATGACATGAAAAATGCCATTTTAAGTTATTATAACCGGCAGCACATTTCTGAAAATTTAATTAACCAATTCAAAAGGGACTTTGTTGATTCCAAATTTGAAATCTTTGCTGATAATGAGAAATACTTAATAAAATAAGCTCCACAAGAGAACTGTTTTTCAGTTCTCTTCTTTTTTTACGTATACGCCAAGGTTAAGCTACCTTAGTTTTGCTCAAGCAAAGCAAATGTCATGTATTTGGCACTTGCTTTGAAGGCATACTTAGCAAAATGTCTTTCTTACTTTAATTTATATTGTTTATTTTTACTATACATTTTTATGTTTTTTGATAAGTTTTGCCAAAACCCTTGTCAAAACCTTTTTTACGTGATATAATATTTTAGTCAATTTATGAACGCTTAAAAGGGAGGTGCAAAACATGCCAAATATTAAATCAGCAATAAAACGTGTTAATGTTATTGAAAAGAAAACTCTTAGAAATAATATGGTTAAATCAGGATATAAATCTGCAGTTAAGAAATTTGAACAAGCTGTAGAAGCTGGAAACAAAGAAGAAGCTACAAAATTATTATCTCTAGCTACAAAAAAAGTAGATCAGGCTTGTACAAAAGGTGTTATTGTTAAGAACACAGCTGCTAGAAAAAAATCTAATATGGCAAAAAAATTAAATGCAATGAATGCATAACCTAAAAAAATTGTGCACAGTTTTTTTAGATTAAAGATGCTAGAAATAGCATCTTTTTTTGTACCAATGAGAACAGAAAATTTTGGTAGAAATTTCCTTTGTTTTTCTTGCAAATTTATGTTAACATTTAATTAAGATGTATTTTTTATTAAGTGAGGGATTTAAAGTGAATAAGTTATTATTGGAATTAAAAAATATTGATATGAATATTACGAATTTAATGAAACGTGGCATAAAATTTTCTTTTTTACTCATGATTTTTGCAAGTATAATTTTATTAACATATGATTTTTTATTTACATATCCTATTATCTATTATGCCGGATTTTCATTATTTAAAACAAGTTTATTTTTCATGGTAGGATTTATTATTTTCGGCTTTGCATTCAACAAAATAAAAGCAGAAATAAGTTAAAAATGTGCCATTGGGGACGGAGAATTTTGGCACGTTTTAACTT
>CAKOVW010000062.1 GCA_934122125.1 uncultured Clostridia bacterium
ACAATCACATTGTATCATTTGTAATCTTATGTGTCTATTTTTATTTTTAGGTGCGTCACTTAATTTTACCATTTATACAATTTTTAAATTTTATTTAACTTTCTTCTGCCCAAATAATTATTCTAGCACTTGAATCATCTGTACAAGTTGTTAATGAAATTGCTCTTTTTCCATTTGTTTCTCTTGTTGAATAGCTAAAATCATTTGCATCTGTTTTATATGTATGAGTAATTGTATATTGTACTTTTTTTCCTTTTAAGTCTGTTAAATATATTTTATCACCTTTTGTTAATTTTTTGTTGTTTGAAAAGAAAGTTCCATTTCTATAATTATGCCCTGCTAAAACTGTATTACCAACTTCATTAACTCCTGGCCCATAAAGTAGTGTTATTCCTACATCCATTGCTTTTGAAGATGGATCATCTAATATGTTGTACTTTACATTAGTTTTTGGTATTTCTATTACTCCTGCTACTTTCATTCCTTTATATGTAAGCCCATTACTAGAACTATTAGAATTATTGTTGTTATTATTTTCTGTATTTCTTCCTGGTTCTTCTACTATGTTCTCATTATTATTATTTGCTGAATTGTTATTATTATTCGTATCATTATTATTTGTGTTATTTTCTTCATTTTGTGCTATATTTCCAATGTAACTATTAAATTGTCCCATTGAGTCATCATTATCTTTTTTTGTTTTTAGTGCTTTATACCAATCTAATCCTACAAAAACCAGAAGTCCAATTATTATAACAATAGCTACTATTAATATTATTGTTAATACTTTACTATATTTACTATTTAACATTTGTATCCCTCCTAATTTTCACAACTCATATACATAAATTATAACATATAAAATCAAATTTTTCTATACATATTATGAAATAATCTTTGGTCCCATTTTTCTACCTGCTAATAAGTGAAAATGTATATGCATAACTTCTTGTCCAGAGTCTTTGCCACAATTAGCTATTATTCTAAATCCATTTTCCTCTATTCCAATTTGTTTTGCTATTTTATTTATAGCAACAAATATTTTACTAATTAAGTAGCTATCTTCCTCAGTAACATCAAGCAAAGTTGCTATATGTTTTTTAGGTATTACTAATATATGAATTGGAGCTGCTGGGTTAATATCTTTAAATGCAATAACTTCTTCATCTTCATATACTTTTTTTGATGGGATTTCTCCTTTTATTATTTTACAAAAAATACAATCATCCATATTCTTTCTATATCCTTTCTTGTTTAATCTAGTTGAAAAAGAATTAAATTTCTTAATTCTTTTCAACTACTCTAATATAGCCTTAATACGTCTAACCCCTGCAGAACTTGACTCCTCTTTTTTAATTTTGAAATGTCCTAATTCTCCTGTATGTTTAACATGAGGTCCACCACAAATTTCTTTACTAAAATCACCTATCGTATATACTTTAACTCTATCACCGTATTTATTTTCAAATAGTCCTGTTGCTCCAGATGCTTTTGCTTCTTCTAATGTCATTTCTTCACATGTTACAGGTAAATCACGTTTAATTTGTTCATTTACAATTTCTTCGACTTTAGCAAGTTGTTCTGGTGTCATTTTCTCTGGATGTGTAAAGTCAAATCTTAGTCTTTCTGTTGTAATGTTTGAGCCACATTGATTTGCATGATCTCCTAATACTATTTTTAATGCTTTATGTAATAAATGAGTAGCTGTGTGGTATTTAGTTGTTTGCTCATTTTGTTCAGCTAGTCCGCCTTTAAATTTCTGCTCACTACCAATTCTTGATTTTTCTTGATGCTCTTTGAATAGCTTATCAAATTCAGATGTATCTATTTTAAGTCCTTGTTCTTTTGCTAAGTCAGCTGTAATTTCTGGTGGAAATCCATACGTTTCATATAGTTTGAAAATAGTATAACCATCAATTGTATCTTTATTCTCTTGTTTTAGTTTGTTTACAACTTTATCAAATTCTTTTTCTCCATGTGATAATGTTTTAACAAATTTATCTTTTTCAGCTAATATAACTTCTTTTATTGTTGCTTTGTTTTCAACTAATTCTGGGTATAAACCTTTTAATGTTTCTACATATAAGTCAACTAATCCACCAATTTCATTTAAATCTATTTGTAATTTATTTAAATGTCTTGTCATTCTTCTAATTAATTTTCTTAATACATATCCACGGTCTATATTGCTTGGTCTACCGCCATCTGATATAACCATCATACTAGCACGTAAATGCTCTGCAACAATTCTTCTGCTTTCAATATTATCTTGTTTTGCTAGTTCTTTTAATTTTTCCATTACAGGAGCAAATAACTCTGTATCAAATGGAGTTTCTTTACCTTGTAATAGCATTGTCATTCTTTCTAATCCAAAACCGGTATCAACATTTTGTTGTTTTAATTTTGTAATAGAACCATCTTTTGCTTGATAGTATTCCATAAATACATTATTCCATATTTCAACATATTTTCCACAACCACATGATGGTTGGCAATTTTCTGAACATGCTGGTCTACCTGTATCCAAAAACATCTCTGTATCTGGTCCACAAGGTCCTTCTTCTCCTGCAATCCACCAATTGTCGTCTTTTCCATAAAAATATATTCTTTCTTCTGGTATACCTGCTTTTTTCCATGCTTCTGCTGCAACTGTATCTTTTGGTGCATGCTTATCACCAGCAAAACATGTAACTGATAATTTACTTGGGTCAATTCCTAATTCTTTTGTTAAAAACTCATAACTCATACTAATTGCTTCATCTTTAAAATAGTCGCCTAATGACCAATTTCCTAGCATTTCAAAAAATGTTAAATGACGGTTATCTCCTACTTCATCTATATCATTTGTTCTTAAACATTTTTGATAATCTGTAATTCTTGTTCCTGCTGGGTGCTTTTCTCCTAATAAATATGGTACTAATGGTTGCATTCCAGCTGTTGTAAATAATACAGATGGGTCGTTTTCTGGTATTAATGGAGCACTTGGAATTACTTGATGTCCGTGTGCTTTAAAAAAGTTTAAATATTTGTTTCTTATTTCTATTGCTTTCATACTATTCCTCTTTTCTCATTTTCATGGCTTAAATTATATACTATTTACATGTATAATGCAATATTTATATTACTACTTTTTGTATTGTGTATAATTTTTTACACTTACTCTGAAAAGCATATATATTTTAACTTAAATTTACACAAAAACAACATCCTCTGTAGGATGCTGTTTTTGATGCGCTAAAGTACGTGTTAAATACCTTAGTGCTACCATCATATTTAATTTACTTTATCTGGTTCGTTGAACCAGCGTTCAGTTCTACAAATATAAAGCTGGACGGAAACCGACGATGCTGTCGCTGTAAGTCGGACCGCTGCTGCTACGACTAGAAGCTGGACTGTAAGAACCACTGTAGTTGTATTCGCCACCTCTACTAACTCGCTGAATGCTACTGCCAGCTTCCATTGTCCATTCATAAACATTTCCTGCTAAGTCAAATATATTTTTTGCCTTAAAACTATCGCTTGCTCCTGTTGTTAACAAAATTTTCTCTGAATTTGTTTTGCTTTTATTTGATGTTATTTTTGTCCAACTTCCTGTTGCTACATTTGTATCATCTGTATAGCTTGCTGTTGTTCTATCTATTGTCCATGCATTGTCTTGATAATTTCCCCATGTTGTTGAATCGGTTGTACTATGTGTACTATCTTCTATAAACTTCATTGCTGCATCCCATTGTACTCCATAGCATAAT
>CAKOVW010000063.1 GCA_934122125.1 uncultured Clostridia bacterium
ACATATGATGAAAAAAATCAAACAAGAGAAGGTGTAGAACTTATATTAAAACCTTGTAATTATATGCAAGGAAAAGTTACATACTATGATTCAAATGGAAATAAGAAAACTTTAAATAAAACTTATGTAGATGTAATAATGGAAGCTGCAAAGCAATATAATGTAAGTCCATATCACTTAGCATCTAGAATTAGACAAGAGCAGGGAGCAGGAGATGCTGGCTCAATGATTTCAGGTAAGTGGACAGGCGGTGGCGGAAAATATAAAGGCTGCTACAATTTCTTTAATGTAAAAGCATATGGAGAAGATATAGTAAAAAATGGACTAACATATGCTAAAAAACAAGGATGGACTGATCCAGAAAAATCTATTAAAGGTGGAGCTGCTATAATAGTAAAAAATTATATTGCAGGTGGACAAGATACATTATATTTGCAGAAGTTTGATGTTATTGATGGAGGAGATGGATACTACGCTTGGCAATATATGACAAATGTTTCTGCATCAAAAACAGAAGGTTATACAATTAAAGATACATATAATAAAATGGGATTATTGTCATCTAGTTCTAAAATAAAATTTAAAATTCCGGTATATAAAAATATGCCTGAGCAAATATGTCCAGAACCAGGAACAGAAAAACCAGTAACACAAGATGTTAAAATAAATGAAAATTATGTAGCTGTAAGAAAAGGCAAAGGAACTAATTATGATAAAATTACTACATTAAATAAAGATACTAAACTTTTAAGAATTGAGTTAGACAACTCAAAAACAGGTGGATACTATTGGGATAAGGTAGTATTATCAAATGGAACAAAGGGATATGTTGCAAGAACATATTTAACACAAATTGATTTACAAAGTAATTGCAATGAGCAATATATCACTACTAGATATACTGATTTTAGAAATGGACCAGGAACTTCAAAGACTACAGTACTTAAAGTATTGGCAGCAGGTCAAATAGTAACAGTTGTTGAAAAAGGAAAATATAATTCTTTGGATGGAAATAATTGGTGTAGAGTGAAACTAAGTGATGGAACTTATGGATATGTTACAGCAAACAGCTTTGAGGTATACGACCCTACAAAAGTTGACCAATTAAGAATAATATGCACTGATGGGTTATTTGTTAGAAAAAGTTTAGAAGCTGGTTCTGCTATATTAGCAACTTTACCTAAAGGAGCTGTTGTAACGAGAATAGAAAAAAATGTACAAAGTAGTAATAAAAATTATGTATGGAATAAAGTTATAACATCTAGTGGAATTGTAGGATATATGGCGAGTGAAGATTTAGTAAAAAAGGAAGTTTGGGTTGAAGTTATTGGTCAAAACTCTAATACAGGAAATCAAGGAGAAATAAATGGCAATGGATTTAAAACAAATAGCAATAATGTTATTTGCCAACCTAATATGACAGTAGCAAATATAAAAGCAATATCAAAGGATATAGTTATTAAAAAAGGTGATACCGTAATAGCAGAAACAGCAAATGTTGGAACAGGGTGTACAGTAACGTTTAAGGACAAAACATATACTATAGTAGTATTAGGAGAGGTTAATGGTGATAATGAAATAAATTCAGGCGATTTATTGGCAATAGTAAAGCATTTAAAGGGAACATCCAAATTTAACCAAGAATATATGAAAAAGGCAGCTGATGTAAATAGAGATGGTGAAGTTAATTCGGCAGACCTATTATATATAGTTAAATATTTAAAAGGTTCTATAAAAATAGAAATTTAAACGGAGGAAAAAAGAATGAGAAAGATAATAAGAAATATATTTTTAATTATATTTGCCACAGTAGCAATATCAATACTTTCAAAAGTTGAGGCGGCATCTGCAACAATTACAGCCAATAAAACAACTGCGACAGTTGGAGATAGTGTAAAAGTTACAGTAACATTAAAAGCTGCAGCATGGAATATAAATGTATCAGGAAGTGCATCAGATAGCATAGTTGGTTTTAACAGTAATGCTGAAAATCAAACAACAACTAAAACTTATTCTATAAATACAAGTAAAGCCGGAACTTATAAAGTATCTATTTCAGGAGATGTTACAGATGCTTCTGCAACAACGCCAGATAAAATAAGCAAATCTGTTTCAATAACAGTAAAAGCAAAATCAACATCAAATTCAAACAACAATTCAAATTCTAATAGTGGAAGTACTACCAAAGAACCTAAATTTACTAGTGTTAATCAAACAATGTATACTACAGGAGATGTAAACATAAGAAAGAGTTATTCAACATCTAGTGCAATAATAAAAACTGTAGAAAAAGGAACTAAAGTTACTAGAACAGGCATAGGAGATAATGGTTGGAGCAAAGTAACATACAATGGACAAACAGCATATATTAGTAGTTCATTATTAACATCAACTAAACCAGCTGAAGATAAACCAAAAACAGAAGAACCAAAAAGCAATACTGCAAATCAAACTACAAATACTGATGTAACAAATAATGAAAGTGTCAATAATACAACAGAGCCAGCTAATAATGAGGTTGATAATTCTACTAGCACATCTCTTGCAGATGGAGTGTTAGGTTTATCTAAATTAGAAATTGCAGGAGTAAATTTTTCAGAAGGCTTTGATCCAAATATACATTCATACACTTTAAAATTAAATTTCTTTGTAAAAGACTTAAATATCACAGCAGAAGCTAATAAAAGTGATGCAAAAATAGAAATAACAGGAAATGAAAACTTTGTAGAGGGAGAGAATAATGTTACAATATTAGTTATTTCAGGTGATAACAAAGAAACAGCAACATATCAAATAAAAGTAACAATACCATCTGAAGTGGCATCTTCTCCTCAAAATAATATTCAATTTTACTTGATGTGTGGAACAATAATATTAGTAGCCATTGCTGTCATTTCAATAATTGTAACAGTTTATAAAAAGAAAAATAATTCTAGAAATAATAAAACAGAAGAAAACGATATAGATGAAGAACATGTTTCTGAAAAAAATAATTACAAAAAAGAGAAAGCGAAAGCTGGAAAACATTCAAATTAATATAATGTGGAAAAGAAATTATATTTCTTTTCCACAAAATTATGCTACTGTAGCTCAGTTGGTAGAGCAACAGATTCGTAACCTGTAGGTCGGCGGTTCAATTCCGCCCAGTAGCTCCAATGACGTATCTGTTCGAACTTTATATAGAACAGGTGGATATGAAAATCAATCAGTAAAATGGTTGATTTTTTTGTTTATGAAAAAATCTTCCAACAGAAAGGAGGATTATTTTTATGGTTAAGATAATTAAGCAAGAACTAAAACTTGGAAAGATTATACTAGACAAGAACAAGCAGAACTTATAATGAAATATGTTGATGATATAAAACTTGCTTTAGTTGGTAATGAAGTAATTGTAAATCAAATTAAATTTAGAGACTCAATTTGTAAGCCTTGTCATGAATTATATGATAATGGTTATATTGATACTACAAAACCTATGATATTAGGCAATGTGCTTGGTAGTGTTAGATTTAGTAACTACTTGCCAGAAGAAGAAGTCGGCGAAATTATAATGAGATTAAGACAGTATTATGATGTTCATTATACTGAAGCAAC
>CAKOVW010000064.1 GCA_934122125.1 uncultured Clostridia bacterium
GATCTATTATTACTATTTTATCTGCTTTATTTAATACTTCTTCTGATTCTACATAGTTTATTTTATGAGTATCAACAATTACAAGTAAAGTATTCTCATCTATATTTTCTTCCGCTACTTCCTTGTTTATCAATATATCTTCATATTCTGGCTCTTCCATCAAACTTTCTTTAAAAGTTTGTAATGTAGGTCTATCACTTGTAATAATATAGGCATTTTTTTCTAAGCTTTTTGCTAATCTATAAATACCTATTGCTGATCCCATTGCATCTATATCAGGATTAGCATGGCCCATAATCATTACTTTACTTGATTCTTTTATAAGATTTTCCAAAGCATGTGCAACAACTCTCGCCTTTACTTTAGTTCTCTTTTCTACCTCTTGGGCTCTACCACCAAAGAATTTATAAATATCATTTTGTCTTATAACAGCTTGGTCTCCACCTCTACCAAGTACAATATCCATTGCTGTTTGTGCTGATTTATATTTATCTTTATCAACTTCTCCTTCATTAGAAATTGCAATACTTAATGTAAATTGTACTTTTTGTTTAGGATCTAATTCTTTTATTTTATCTAATATACTAAATTTATCTTCTTTAATTTTTTCAAGATATCTTTGTTCAAAAATATAAATATATCTGTCTCTATCTGATTTTATCAATATACCATTTGTTTCATTTGTCCATTCATAAATTACTTTGTCTATTTCAGCAACATATTGTGCTTTTTCTTCACTCTCTAACATTTGCATATTTTCTTCATAATTGTCTATCATAATAAGTCCAACACATGATTTTGAATCATTATATTCTTTTTGTAATTTGATATTTTCTGTTTCATCTATAAAATATAATATTGCCATGTATTCATTTTTTTCGTTTTTAGAGTATCTTTTTGAATTTACAAATTTTCCAACCATTCTGTATTGTCTTTTATTTACTTGAATATTTTTTAATATTGATTTATCTGTATTTTCTTTTTTATTTTTTATTTCCTCTTTTAAATCATATATTAAATCATTTACAAAAGTGTTTATATCTACATCTTCAAATTCTGAGGCAAATTTTGAACTTTTCCATACTACATTTCCATCTGTTTCTAATATTATCAATGGAAATGGTGAATTTATTAAACTTGTTTTTGCTGCAGAGTCCACTGTTAATGTTAAATCTTGAAGTGTTTCTGATATTTCACTTTTTCTTTTGTTGTTGGCAAAATATGTGTATCCTAATATTAATGCATATAATATTACTGATGGTATTATTAGTTTTTGGTTTTGCCAACAAATTCCTATTAATAAAATTAAAATTATTATTAGGTATATTTTTGTTCTTGATATTAAATTATCAAAAATTTTTTTATTACTTGTTTGCATAAATCTCTCCTTTTACATATACTATTTTACTTCGAATTGAGAGATTTGTCAAATTTCATTTTATAGATTTATACAAAATTAAAAAAAACACTCCTAAAATTTAGAATCTTAAAAGTGTTTTTTTATATTATTTATTTTCTTCATTAATTACATTAGTATTCAAAACAGCTTCTTCTTTATTTTGTTCACTTTCTTCTTGTTTTTTTACTGCATCAATAATCATAACAAATTTTACTTCACTCTCATTATTTCCATCTACCATTGTAAATTTATTATAATCTTTAGATAAATCTGTTAATTTTTGAGCTCTTGTAGTTAAATCTTTAACATCACCATTAATATAATTACAAATTTTCTTAATTCCTTCTTCATTAAATGTTTTTATACCTTCTGCTAATGTTGTTGCTCCATCATTAACTTGATTTGTTCCATCAGCAAGTGTTGTTGCTCCATCATTTAATTGTGATAATCCTGAAGTTAATTGATTTAATCCATTTCCTAAAGTACTCATTTGAGAAACAACTTGATTTGTAAATGTCTTTTTAGCTTGGTTTCCAACTTGTTTTGCAACTGTTGTTGATGTTTGCATTGCTGTTGTAGTTGCAGTACTTTGTGCTGTTGTTAAAGCTGTTGTTACTGCTGTTTGTGTTGCAATTTGTTGTGCTGTTTCGATAGCTGTTGTTTCAGCTGTTTGTGTTGCAACTTGTTGTGCTACAGTTAATGCTGTTGCTACTGCTGTTTGTTCTGCTGTAGTTTTAGCAGTTGCTAATGCTGTTGTTACCGCTGCTTGTTCTGCTGTACTTTGTGCTGTTGCAATAAGTAATGCTTTTTCTGCTTCTGTTAATGTTGGTTGATAATTTGCTTGTGCATTTTTTATTATTACTGTTTTTTGAGCATCTGTTAATTTTGCACCAGCTTTTGCTTGTGCTGTAATTTGTGTTTTTTGTGTTTCTGTTAATACTGCTCCTTGTTTTGCTAATGCTGTAATTTGTGCCTTTTGAGTATCTGTTAATTTAGCTTTTGCAGCTGCTTGAGCTTTTATTTGTGCTTTTTGTTCTTCTGTTAAAACTGCACTTGTTTGAGCTTGAGCTTTTATTTGTGCCTTTTGTTCTTCTGTTAATTTGCTACTTGCAGCAGCTTGTTTTTTTATTGATTCCAAAGTTGCACTATCTAATGCTTCTGTTTTATCATTTTTTAAACTTTGTGTTGATTTTGCTACTTCTGCTGATATTGTTTGTGCACCATTATATGCTGTTGTAACACCATCTTTTAAAGTATTTGCACCTGTTGCCAATTCTGTAGTTCCGTCTTTTAATGTATTTGCACCATCTTGAATTTTATTCATTGAACTTTGTAATGTATTTACTTGACCATAGATTTCATCTAGATCATCAAAAACTTTCAAATCATCTTCTTCTAAAACTTTAGGTGTAACATAAGACATAATACTACTTGTTTCAAAATTTGTTGCATCCATTGTAATTTCTACATTACTTGGAATATCAATTTCATTTTTAGATAATCCTAAACTTTCTTGTAATCCAGGCATAGCCATACCAACTACAACAGTTTTTGAACCATCATCAACAACTT
>CAKOVW010000065.1 GCA_934122125.1 uncultured Clostridia bacterium
ATTTGTGTCATGTTATTTTGTTCCACTTTTGTTTTTTCACTCTGATTTCCTATTATATCTGATATAGCATATGTTTTTCCATTATATGTAAATGTTTTGTCTGTCTTATTTACTGTTATTTTATTGTTTTGATCTGCATCCCATTTGCTTAAAATATATTCATCTTCACCGGTTGTATCATTTCCTTGATAGTAATCCGTTAAGGCTTCAGTCGCCTTTAATTTTAAATATTCTAAATCTTGCGATGAACCTGTTTCTTCTTTTGCTTCTGATGCTCTTTTTAGTATTCCGTTTTGACCAGTAAGCATATTTATACTTATACCTGCAAGTATTAGAAGCACAATCACTGTTACTACTAAAGCAATTAAAGTTATCGCACTGTTATTGTTTATTTTATTTTTTATCATCTTTTTTCATCCTTTCGCATTTTTATGATACAAAAACATATATCACATCTTGTATTTTTAATATATCATAATCGGTTCGCGCTTTCAATCGATTTTTCAAATGTTATATATTTGTAAACTAACTGTAACTAAAACGTTATTTTCTTGTATTTTATTTGAAATATATTTAGTCTTATTATTATTTTTGATAAAAAAAAGAGCAAAAGTCTCAAATAACCTTTACTCTTTCTCATACTTTTTAAAATACAACTTTTGCAACAATGTCTTTGTTACATAATTTGGTTCATGAAATTTTAGTTCCATTCCCTTTCGTTCTTTTATTGTTAGATATCCATTATAAAATAATAATGATATAAAATCATCTTTATTTAGCCTTTTTTCTAATTCAAAATTTTCTGTTAAATTTGCAACTATTTCGCCATTCATTAATAGTTCATCAAGCACTTTGTAATTTTCTTTTCTATTTATTAGTCCCGCCATATTTTCTATTTTACTTCCTGTTGCAGCTAGGTTTCCATCTACTAGGTTCTTAGGTGGAAATCCTAATGTTTGTAATGTATTTAAATAGTACATTACAAGTGTTGTATTAAATATATGGGTCTTATCGTATTCGTTAAAAATATATCCATCATAATTTTCTTGCATTTTATTAAATGCTTCCTCTGGATTTGGCACACCTGCTTCTTTTATTGCATATCTAACTTCTTCTTCAGTTAATCCACACATTGCAGTAAATAGTGGATTATTTGTTATTTTTGTTGCTATATTAAATCCAGATGTTAAACTATCTAATGTTAATGGAGTTACTCCTGTTGCGAAAAATCTTTCTAGTGGTGGATTTAACTGTTCTAAATTTTCTTTTATTACTTCATAAAAAGCCCTCACAACCCCACTATTTCCTAATATTGATAGAAATCTCTGGCCATCTCCTTTTAACATTCCGTTTGTAAAATGGTCGTATTCGTCTATCATTACATATATTTTGTGTTCTTTATTTAATGCTTTAAAATCTACTAAGAATTTTCTGAACACATCTGCTGATGTTCCTTCTTCACTTAATTTTATATCTAAATTGTAACTATTTATACAATTTTTTATTCCTGAAATTACCAGCACTTTAAATTGCTCTTCTATTTGTTCTAATGTTTTATCTGTTCCTGTTTGCATTCCTGAAAAATTAAATTGTAGTACATAATAGCTGTTTTTATATGGTGTCGGATGTTCATATATATATAATCCTTTGAATATTTTTTCAAAGTTTTCTGCTTCATTTATACTGTAATAATATGCAAGCATACTTGTTAACATGGATTTTCCAAATCTTCTTGGTCTTGTATATATGAGTACGTTATTTTGTTCAAGTTTCTCTATATACATAGTTTTATCTATGTATAACAATCCCTCTTCTCGTACTGATTTTAAATCTACTCTTCCGTATGGCACTCTTTTTCTCATTTCAATTACCACCTTTCTTTTTGCTTTCTTTATTGTACTAAAAAAAATAAAAAATAGCAATAGGTATATTGCTATTTTGGTTATTGGATGTAAAGCACGACACGGAAACCGAAGCTAATGTCATACGACGAAGTAGTACTGGAACCGTGGCGATAAGATATAGGATTATTAGAACCTATAGTATTAAAACTACTTCCTCGACGCACGGCGTGTATGGCACCTTCATCTGGTTTTCCTATTTCAGTCGTCCATTCCCATATGTTTCCTGCCATATCATATATATTATTTATCTTTGTTTCCTCTGCTGAACCTGTTGCTAATTCTTTTTTTACAGTATAATTATAATTTGTGGTATCATAATCATTATTTGTAAAATCATATTTTGCTCCACTTGTTGCATCTATACTTATTGCCCCAGATGTGATTGGTCCTTTATGATACTTTGTTGCACAACTCCAATATTCATTCACGTTTGCATTTACATTTGTATTTTTGCGAACACCATATCTATGTAATGCATATAACGCATTTGATAAACTAATTTTGTAATTATTGTAATAATTTCCTTTGCTTGAGCTATCATTTCCTAAATTCTTATATTCTTCATTTTTTGTCATCCACTCAACTATTGTATCCCATGCATAACTATCTACCAAACTACTTGTTACAACTTTGCTTCCTGAATACATATTTGCTG
>CAKOVW010000066.1 GCA_934122125.1 uncultured Clostridia bacterium
ATTTAAGTAAAAATATGTATACAGCAGGAGAAATAGGAGCAACAAGTACATTATGTTATGGAGTACAATGGGATGCAACAATGAAATTTGTAGAAGATAGTACACATAGTACAACCAATTCAACAACATGGGGAAATTATAAAGACAATGCGTGGACAATAGATAGAACAACAGTAAGTTATACAACTGACCCATCAAGAAGCTGGACAAAAATAACATCAAATAAAAGTAAAACAAATTCTGAGAGTTTTTTGTTAACAACAGGAGCAAATGATAGCTTTAAGGCGAAAAATATATTTGATCTTGCTGGAAATGTAATAGAGTGGACAATGGAAGCCATCGACAACAGCAACAGCCGAATTTACAGAGGAGGAAGTTACTGCTATACAGGTTCAGATATGCCAGCTTTTCCACGCCACAACGTCAATTTGACTCACAGTAGCCGCTACCTCGGTTTTCGTCCAGCTTTATACTTGTAGCTACTTGACACTGGTTCAACGAACCAGAGAAAATAAAAATAATATGATGGTAGCACTAAAGTATTTAACACGTACTTTAGCGCATCAAAAATGGCGTCTTGAAAGGGACGCTGTTTTATTGCATAAAAATTATTGACATTTGCTAAAACTAAGGCTATAATAGTAATATAGTAATAAAAGGAGAAAAACATATGTTAGCAAAGATATGGAAGAAATTATTATTATTTATATTAATAATAGCTTGTTTATTTAATATAGTAAATAAACTTGTTCATAAATCATCTATGAAGCAGGAGGTAGAGGCTTCAGCAGAATATGTTGAACAACTACAAAAGGAAAATAAACAAAAATAGAAATAAAAACTTGAAAAAATTTTTAAACTGTGTTACAATAAATAACAGTTTGTTAATAGATATTAAGGGAGAGGTGAATACAAAATGAAAGAAGGAATACATCCAAATTATACAGAAGCAACAATTACATGTGCTTGTGGAAATGTAATGAAAACAAATTCAACAAAAGCAGATATGAAAGTTGATGTTTGTTCAAAATGTCATCCATTCTGGACAGGTAACTTAAAAAGAGAAACAACTGGTGGTAGAGCAGATAAGTTCAAGAAAAAATATGGAATTCAATAAAAAAATAAACGGTGTTGTAAATATAAATTTACAGCACTTTTATTTTGCATAGCACTTGAAAAAAATGCTCAATTATTGTAGAATATATTAGATTTATTAAAGAAAATATCGGAGGAAGTATTGTGGCAAAAATAGAAGTAAATAAACAATTAGAAGATATAAAAAAAGTAGCTTTATTGAATGAAGGTAAAAACTTAAAATATTGCATTTTGACAATGGGTTGCCAATTAAATGAAAATGATTCAGAAAAGCTATGCGGAATGATGGAAAACATGAATTATACTAAGACAGAAGAATTATCAGAAGCTAATTTAATTGTATTTAATACATGCTGTGTTCGCGAAAATGCAGAAGATAAGTTATTTGGTAAATTAGGCGAAGTAAAAAAATACAAAGAAGCCAAAGGCACTATAATAGCAATTGGTGGATGTATGATGCAAGAAAAACATATTGTAGATAAGTTAAAACAAAGTTATCCATTTTTTGATATTGTATTTGGAACACATACACTTCAAGAATTTCCAACAGATTTATACAATGTATTATGCAACAAAAAAAGAATAGAAGATGTGTTAGATATAGACGGAGATGTAATTGAGGGACTACCAATATCAAGAGATGATAAAATAAAGGCATCTGTAACAATTATGAATGGCTGCAATAATTTTTGTAGTTATTGTATTGTACCGTATGTTAGAGGAAGAGAAAGAAGCAGAGAACCAAGAGATATAATTAATGAAGTTGAAAAATTAGCAGAACAAGGATACAAAGAAATTACTCTTTTAGGGCAAAATGTTAATTCATATTTAAGGAACGAAAAAGAAAAAGGTATTGAATTTGAACAATATGAAGGAGTTAATTCATTTGCTACTTTATTAAGAGCCATAAATAAAATAGATGGAATAGAAAGAATACGTTTTGTATCACCACATCCAAAGGATTTTACCGATGATGTTATAGAGGCAATTAGAGATTGCAAAAAGGTATGTAAATTGGTTCATTTGCCACTTCAATCAGGAAGTAGTGAAATTTTAAAAATAATGAATAGAAAGTATACTAAAGAACAATACTTAAATTTAGTAGAAAAAATGAAAAAACAAATTCCAAATCTTACTCTTTCTACAGATATTATAGTTGGCTTTCCAGGAGAAACAGAGAAAAACTTTGAGGACACATTAGATGTTGTTTCAAAAGTAAATTTTGAGCAGGTGTATATGTTTATTTATTCAAGGAGAGTTGGAACTCCTGGTGATAAAATGGAAAACCAAGTTCCAGAAGATATTAAACATAAAAGATTTGACAGGTTAAAGCAATTAGTAGAAAGCCAAATTGCAGAGAAAAATAAGGAATATGT
>CAKOVW010000067.1 GCA_934122125.1 uncultured Clostridia bacterium
GTGTAATCTGTTACACTCGTTTTCCATCCGTTTTGGGCATTATTTAAATCTGTTGTTGCATCTCCATTTTCTGAATAGTAAACTGTAACTTTTGCACTATCTATTCCCGTTACTGTTATTCCAGATGCTAAAGGCATTGTCATGTTAGATCCTAAACTTAATGATGTTGATACGTCTTTGTTATCTTTAAATGGTGTTCTTCCTAATACTACAACATGGTCTAGTGTATTTTCATAATTGTTTATTACATTCATTGTGAAAGTAACTTCTTTTTGCTCTGCCTTTGTTGGTATTAAAGCTTTTTGTGCCTCTCCATTTATTGCTTCTACAACTTCATTATCTTTGTACCCAGTCATTGAATTTGTTGTTACAACTCCTGATGGTGCAACATATGTAATGTCTGTTGCCACATTTGTAACTGTTGAATCTCCATTTGTAATTTCTGCTGTTATTTGTGTATTTGTTGTTGGTGTTAATTTATTTAGTATAATATCTGTTGTTAAAGCAACTGTAGCACCTTTTGCAGCAGCATTATTATATTTTGTTTGAGTTCCTTTTAACTTAAATTCTAAAGTTTTGGTTCCGTCCTCATTTTCAGCAGATTTTATAGAACTCTCATCAATTGTTAATTCATCATCAAAATATACTTTGTAATCATTAATTTCCAATTTTTCTATATTAGCTGGGAATGTTACTTTAATAGTAGGGTCTGAATACATTTTGTCATCTGCACTATCATTTTCTAATATAATTTTTACCTCTACATTTTCGTTTTTAACTACTGTAGATAATCTGTTGTTACTTGTTGTAATGCTTGCTTTTTGTGTTGGTTCTGCTAGTTCTATGTTTGCTATAGTCTCTTTATTTACAATCTCTGTTTCACCATTTTTTGCTATTCCTGTTACACTTGTTTTTATCTTTTTAAAGCTCTTTAATTGGCTTGTACTATATTCTATGTCGTTTGCAAAAGCCTTTCTTATTATAAATGATATATTTCCTTCGGCTTTTGGCTTTGATGTTTGTATTGTTAAATTGTTTGTATTTGCTTCTGTTAAATCTACTACTATTTGATTATTAGTTACTTTTGAATCTTTGTTTATTGTAATTATTTTTGTGCCATCTGCCTTTGAAATTGTAATTTCACCATTTTCTCCTAGCACTTTATCAAATTCTTGTTTAGAAATAGCTATTAATTTATTATATACATAATTTGTTCCACCAACTGTTGTTGATTGCTCACTTCCAGCCTCTGTTACAAATTGAGCAGTGTCTTGTTTTAATGTAATTGAATCGATTACATCTGCATATTGGATACGTGCTGTATATATTTCTGAATAAGCAGTCTCTTTTTTATTTTCATCTGTCGCATTTTTGTTATTATATATGTAACCTTTACTTACATTTTGTGCAGTTGCTAGTGAAAACTCTAAAATATCTCCTAATTTCTTTGTTTGGTCTTCGTATCCATCTACATGAGCACTTACTTTATTTACTCCACTTTGTACATATAAATTGATGCTTGAACTTACATCATATGTAACTCTTGTTGTTTTATCTTTCACTGCTTCGTATACATCTGATGAATATATGTATGTTACTATAAATTCGTCTGATGTATTTTTTTTCCATTGAATCTTGCCATTTACAGGATTGTTATTTACTGTTATTGTTATTTTTCCTGTTGTACTATCATATGTCCAATTGTCTTTAGTAAAGCTACTGCCATTTCTGTCTCCATTTGTAGCATTTGTGTAATTAGCAACTACTGTAACCTCTTCTGGATACTTATTGTTTATTTTGGGTGCATTTACTTCAATATTTGTATTTTTTATTGGTAAAACACTATTTTCTACATATGATTTAATTTTTCCTTGAGTAATTAACTTGCTAACATTGTTTACTGCATATGGAATGTATTTTGTTATTTCATAATCTAATTTTGCTTTTGCAGTTTCTGCTGTAAAACTCGTGTGTATAACAACATCTTTGTTTACAGCAACTTCTTCACCCTTAGCATTTACATATGTTCCAGTAAATTTTACTGTATTATCTCTATCAAAAAGATCCTCTATTATTTCGTCTTTTTT
>CAKOVW010000068.1 GCA_934122125.1 uncultured Clostridia bacterium
GTAACTGCAATAATTATTGCAATTATCATTATAATTCCGCCCATTGTAGGTGTTCCCTGTTTTTTTAAATGTGATGCGGGTCCATCATCCCTTTCTATTTGCCCTACTTTTAATTTTTTTAATAATGGTATTGTTATTATTCCACAAATTACTGAAACCACAAATGTAGCAAGCAATACTTTTATCTCAAAATCCAATTTAATCAAACTCCTCTTTTTTATGTCTTTTGTTATGTTTTAATAATATATAAATTAAAATTATTTACTCATCTCTTTTATAATATCCCTAACTATAATTCTCTCATCAAAAGGATACTTAACCCCATTTATTTCTTGATAAGGTTCATGTCCTTTACCTGCTAAAATAATAATATCTCTTTTATTTGCCATTTTTATTGCTGTTTTTATAGCCTCAACTCTATCAACTACAACCTCGTATTTACCTTTTGTTTTCTTTATGCCTTCTTCTATTTGATCAACAATTTTTTGAGGTTCTTCAGTTCTTGGGTTGTCAGATGTAATTATTGTATAATCTGCAATTTTACCTGATATTTCTCCCATTATAGGTCTTTTACCAGAATCTCTATCTCCACCGCAACCAAATACAGAAATTACTCTGCCTCTTGTATAACTTTTAGCAGCTTGTAATATATTTTGTAGACTTTCTGGTGAATGAGCGTAGTCTATCATAATAGTTAATTCTAATTTGTTATCTACTAATTCTGATCTTCCAGGAACTCTAACTTCAGCTAATGCTTGTTTTATTGTTTCTGAATCAATTCCAAATTTTTTAGCTACACAAATAGCTGCTAATGAATTATAAACACTAAATCTTCCTGGTATTCCTGTTTTTACTCTTTCATTTCTATCTGTTATTTTCACCTTAAAATCAACATATGAATTTGTAATTGTAATATCTTTTGCAAGTACATTTGCAAAATTATCAATACCATATGTTACAATATTACTTTCTGGGAATAATCTTGGTATTTTTGCAGCGTGTAAATCATCTGCATTAACTATTCCTGTTTTGCACATTTCAAATAACTTTAATTTTGAATTAAAGTAATCTTGCATATCTGGATGTTCTTTTTCACTTATATGATCCTCTGAAAAGTTTGTAAATAATACTATATCAAATTGACATCCTTCAACTCTATGCAATTTTAAACTTTGTGATGAAACTTCCATTACGCAAACTTCTACACCTTCATCTACCATTTGTCTAAATAGTTGTTGTAATTCTAAGCTTTCTGGTGTTGTTCTATCACTATCTTTTAGTTTCTTTCCATTTATATATGTTGCAATTGTTCCAATTAACCCAACTTTTTTTCCAGCTTTTTCTAATATTTCTTTTATCATGAATGTTGTTGTTGTTTTTCCCTTTGTTCCTGTAACACCTATTAATTTTAGTTGTCTTGATGGATTACCATAAAAATTTGCTGAGCATATTGCTAATGCTTTTCTTGTATCTTTTACAATTAAAATTGTTATATCTTCTGGTATATTTAATGAATTAAAGTTGCAATCTTCTTGTAACATTACGCATTTAGCTCCATTTTTAATTGCACTTTCCACATATTGATGTCCATCTGTTGAAAATCCTTTAATTGCAACAAACATGTATCCTTCTTTAACTTCTTTTGAATTTTTTTCAATTCCTTTAATATCAATATCTATATTTCCTTTTGCTTTAATACCTTCTAGGTC
>CAKOVW010000069.1 GCA_934122125.1 uncultured Clostridia bacterium
GTACAAAGAGTTAAAAGGTTTACCAATGACAGTACGTTACTTAGACCCACCACTACATGAATTCTTACCAACAGCTGAAGAAGATATAATTGCACTAGCTAAAGATATGGGTGTTACAGTAGAACACCTAAAAAATAAATGTGCTGAACTACATGAATTCAACCCAATGATGGGACATAGAGGATGCCGTTTAGCAGTAACATATCCAGAAATAGCAAAAATGCAAACAAGAGCATTAATGGAAGCAGCTATTGAAGTTAAACAAGAAGATGGATATGACATAGTTCCAGAAATAATGATTCCATTAGTTGGAGAAAAGAAAGAATTAAAATTTGTTAAAGATATAGTAGTAGAAGTTGCAGAGCAAGTTAAAAAGGAAAAAGGCTCAGATATGAAATATCACATTGGTACAATGATTGAAATACCAAGAGCTGCATTATTAGCAAATGAAATAGCTGAAGAAGCTGAATTCTTCTCATTTGGAACAAACGACTTAACACAAATGACATTTGGTTTCAGCCGTGATGATGCAGGAAAATTCTTAGATTCATACTACAAAACAAAAATTTATGAATCTGATCCATTTGCAAAACTAGACCAAAAAGGTGTAGGACAACTTGTTGAAATGGCTGTAGAAAAAGGAAAAGCAACAAGACCAGACATTAAATTAGGAATTTGTGGAGAACATGGTGGAGAACCATCAAGCGTTGAGTTCTGCCATAGAATGGGATTAACTTATGTATCATGCTCACCATTTAGAGTTCCAATCGCAAGATTAGCAGCAGCACAAGCAGCAATCAAAAATCCTAGATAAAAATTAATTTACTAGAATATAAAACACGGATGTTATTTAATAGCACCCGTGTTTTTGTATTAAAATATAGCTTTTTCTTTCAAATTATATTTTGATTTATTCACTTTAGGATATGGTTCAAACTCTTCAGTTCTGTATAACAAATAATCAACACTAGTATTATAAAAATCAGCTAATTTAGATAATATTTCTAAAGGAATATTGCGTTTATTTATTTCATAATAAGAATATGCAACCTGAGAAATATTAAGAAATTTGCTCAATTCTTTTTGAGTTAAATCTTTATCTTCTCTTAAAATTTTAATTCTTGTTTCCATTAATATTTCGTGTCCTTTCCCAACATATATTATAAGATTTACTGCATAAAAAGTTACTAATAGGATAAGATAAAAACAGCATAAATATATTTTAGAATAAAACAAAATGTTATATTGACTTTTAAAACACATTGTTTTAAAATAAAAACGTAAATAAACAAAAGAAAGGATGAAAAATGATGAAAAAAGAAGAAAAAAATGAGAGAGGTATTACCCTAATAGCACTAATAATAACAATAGTAGTGCTATTAATATTAGCAGGAGTAAGTATAAATGCTTTATTTAGTGATAATGGAATAATAGAAAGAGCAAAGGATGCTCAAAATAAAGTTGACGAAGCAGAGAAAAAGGACTTAGAGGAAATAAACAAATTAAACAATTGGCTAGAAGAAAATGGAGGAATAAAAAATGGAACGACTCCAATAGCACCAACAGCAGATACAGCACCATACTATCCAGATACAACATTTACAAAAGTAGAGGGAACAGACTTAGATAATGGACTAGTAATAAAAGATGCAAAAGGAAATGAATATGTGTGGATAGAAGTGCCAAAGAGTTTGTATACAAAT
>CAKOVW010000070.1 GCA_934122125.1 uncultured Clostridia bacterium
TATTTAATGCTTCCTGATACTTTATCTTTATTTTTTATTTCAAGTGCTTTTGCATTACCACTTGTTTGATCATCAAAGTTGAATATGTAACAGCCATCTGTTTCTTTTGTAAATACTGGTCCAGTTAAATCACTTGACGCTACTTGTGTTTTAATTGCATCTTTTACAAGTTTAATGCTACTATTTGAAGCACTTTCTCTTGATTTATTTATAATATCTAATACTTTTGGTACTGCAATTACAGTTATTATTCCTAGTATTACTATTACCGCTAATAATTCTATTAATGTAAATCCTTTTTTCTTCATTTTACACACTCCTATAACTATTTATTATCAAATAATTCTTAATAGTCTATATCTGTTTTTAATACTTCTATTGCTGGACGAACTGCATAACCAACAGCATCCGAAACAGTGTTATAGTTGACATAGCGACCATGACCATATGTAAACCAAGCATTCACAGAATTATCGGAAAGAGAATTTTCTAACCACCATGCCCATGCAACATTACTATTATTTGCAAATTTTGTGTTTTCTAGTAAATAAGTAAAGTTATCTAATTCTCCTACTTGCAATGTTGGTATATTACTTAATCCTGTTCCTTTTTTTACTTCTTGTATTGTTAATAATCTCGCTGCATATCCTGTATAACTAAAATTACTTGGTAATGTTCCTCCTGCTGTTGTATTCCCACCTGTATTTGTTGTTATTGGTCTTATATTATTTGTTAATCTTACATTGCTCCATTGACTTGTTGTTGGTAATTGCTCTATAGCTGTTCTTGGTCCATGCCAATTTTCTCCTGAACTATCATATGCATAGTTTTTTGTATTACTTGGATTACCAGCACTAACGTTATTATAGTATATTAATACTGCTGTTGTATCGTCCATATCTGTTACATAATAAAATCTTTCTGTTTCTGAATTATATATTCCATCACCATTTACATCACAATCAAATGCGTCTCCCGAAATTAATATTTCATTTGTTCCTAGATTACCATATGTGATTGTACTTGTTCCTTTTGTACCACTAGTTATATACCCGGCACCTGAACAGTAATATTGTGAATCAGTTTGTGTACATTCTTCTGCATGAAGAGTAGTTGCTCTTTTACATATTACTTTTTTACTTGTATCATCTTTACTTATACTATTGCCATCAAATTTTAATGTATCATCACTAAATGTATTATTACAATATTTAATGCTTCCTGATACTTTATCTTTATTTTTTATTTCAAGTGCTTTTGCATTACCACTTGTTTGATCATCAAAATTGAATAAATAACATCCATCTGTTTCTTTTGTAAACACTGGACCTGTTAAATCACTTGATGATATTTGTGTTTTAATTGCATCTTTTACAAGTTTAATACTACTATTTGACGCACTTTCTCTTGATTTATTTATGATATCTAATACTTTTGGCACTGCTATTACTGTTATTATTCCAAGTATTACTATTACCGCCAATAATTCTATTAATGTAAATCCTTTTTTCTTCATATTACTCTCCTACTATATTTTAAGTATACAACTTAGCAATCAAAGGTGTCAATAATTATATAATTACTTTACAAAATAAAAAAAGTAGATAATTCTACTCTTCTCCAAATATCTTTTTAGATAAATCTGCGA
>CAKOVW010000071.1 GCA_934122125.1 uncultured Clostridia bacterium
TCTTTTATAATTCATCATGCTAATCCTTATCAAAGATATTATGAAGAAGATATTTTAGAATATCGTAATGATATTATAGGTCATTATAGAATTAGTTAATTAAATTACAATTTGGCAATTAGTTAGAAAATATTAAGTTGTCGAGAAGATAATATAAATAAAAATAGAACTTCGAAACAAGTTCTATTTTTGCATTTTACGATAATCTTCTCCCCAATTAACCATTGAATCTAATATAGGCTTTAAAGATTTACCTAAATCAGTCAAAGAATATTCAACTTTAGGTGGAACTTCAGCATATACTTTTCTATTGATAAGACCAGATTTTTCCATCTGTCTTAAATTGTTAGTTAAAACTTTTTGACTAACTCCACCAATAGATTTTTGAAGTTCGCCAAATCTTTTTGTTCCTGTAAGTAAATCTCTTATAATTAAAAACTTCCATTTATCAGCCATAAGACTTAATGTAATTTCAACAGGACAAGCAGGTAATTCTACTTTATTCATAGCTATCTCCTCCAATAATAATATAACAAAAAAATAAAGTATTTGCAAGATGAAATATTGAAGAATCAACAATACTTTACATTAAGATAGTATATACTTAAAAAAATACAAAAATTTTTTTTACTGCAAAAGCCTTGAAAATGTTTAAAAGTTACTTTGAGGTAACTTTGTGATTTAAAAGTGCCTACTTTACAAACAATTTATTCCAAATTATAATAAGTACAGAAAATGAAATTTGAGGGTAGCTACTAAATTTCAAATATATATAATAATTAAAATAATTTGGAGGTTTAGAAATGAATAATATAGAAAAAGCAAAAGCTTTAATTAACACATTTGTAACAGGAGATGTAGAGATGGCAAAATCTCTTTTAAAAGAAGGATATATACAACACAATTTAGCCTATGGAACAGGAGCAGAAGCATTTTGTGGTTCAGTTTCATATTTAGGATCTGCTCCAGTAAAAACAACTGTTAATACAGTAAGAGCATTTGAAGATGGAGATAAAGTAGTTCTTCAATCAATATATAATTTTGCAGGAGCAGGAGAACAAGTTGCATTTGATGTATTTAGATTTGAAGATGGTTTAATTGCAGAACATTGGGATAATCTAGCAAATGTTGCCCCAGCAAATCCAAGTGGACATACACAAGTTGATGGAGATACAAATATAATTCCAAATGAAAATACAGAAAAAACAAGAGAAGTAGTTTCAAACTTTTTAGTTGATGTAATGCAAGGAAAAAATCCAGATAAAACAGCTTCATATTTTGATGGAAACAATTATATTCAACACAATATTTCAATAGCAGATGGTTTAGATGGACTAGGAGCAGCCTTAAAAGCACTTGCAGAACAAGGAATACAAATGATATATGATAAGACACATTTTGTACTTGCTTGTGGAGATTATGCTCTAGGAATTTCAGAAGGAACTTTTGGAGGAGTTCATACATCATATTATGATTTATGGAGAGTTCAAAATGGAAAAATAGCAGAACATTGGGATGTAATGGAAACAATTTCTGATAATCCACAAAATAATAATGGGAAATTTTAATAAAAAAA